>NZ_JBVVQN010000007.1:34338-299896 GCF_055811075.1 Mesorhizobium sp. WSM4820
TTTTTTGGGGGCCCCCCCCCCCCCCCCGCCGGCCCCCCCCCCCCCCCCCCCCCCACCCCGCCCCCCCCCCGCCCCGCCCCCCGCCCCCCCCCCCCGGGGGGGGGGCCCGCCCCCCCCCCCTCGACCCGGGCCATATCATCAATTTCAACGCTGAAGGGGGACGGAGTGACTGCCGCCGCCATTCTTGAAATCCGCGACATCTCGAAATCCTTCGGTGCCATCAAAGCGCTGACCGGGGTCGATTTCACGCTGCAGAGGGGCGAAATTCACGCGCTGTGCGGCGAGAACGGCGCCGGCAAGTCCACGCTGATGAATATCATCGCCGGCATTGTGCAACCCGACGAAGGCGCCATTCGTCTCGAAGGCAACAACGTCACCGTCACATCGCCATCCGCCGCGCAGCGGCTTGGCATAGGCCTCGTCCATCAGGAAATCGCGCTCTGCCAGGATGCCACGGTGGCCGAGAATATCCTCATGGCGGCCGTCAACAATCGACGCGCGCCGCTGATGAATTTTCGCCGGCTCTACGCCGATGCGCAGAAGATAATGGACCTGCTGGCACCGATCCCGGTCGAGACGCCAGTCGCCGATCTTTCTATTTCCAACCAGCAACTTGTGGAAATCGCCAAGGCGCTGACGCTCGAATGCCGGGTGCTGATGCTCGACGAGCCGACGGCCGCGCTGACCGAGACCGAGGCGCAGCGCCTTTTCGCAATCGTCCGCGATCTCAAGGCGCGCGGAATTTCAATCATCTACATCAGCCATCGCATGGCGGAGATCTTCAGCCTGTGCGACCGCGTCACGGTGTTTCGTGACGGCAGATACGTAGCGACCGATTCTATCGCTTCGGTCACTCCCAATGATGTCGTGCGCAAGATGGTCGGGCGCGAAATCACGCAGCTCTATCCGCAAAAGCTCTCGCCTGAACGGCGTACCGACCGCCCTGTGCTGTCGGTCGAAAATCTCTCCTATCGACAGGGTTCCGCTGGCGTCAGTTTCACGCTTCGAGCAGGCGAAATTCTTGGCGTTGGCGGGTTGATTGGCGCCGGTCGCAGCGAGATGGTCCAGACCGTTTGCGGCTTGCGCCCGAAAGTGTCGGGATCGGTCGAACTCAATGGCGAGCCGGTCAGCATCAGGACTTACAGCGATGCGGTGCGCGCAGGCCTGGTCTACCTCTCGGAGGACCGCAAGGCGTCGGGCCTGTTCCTCGACCTGTCGGTTGCATCCAATATCTCCGCGCTCGACCTTCGGAAGCTGACCACGCCACTTGGGCTGCTCGATCGCCGCGCCGAGGCAAAGCAAGCCACCGACCTGGTCGTGCGCCACGGTGTGCGCATGGGCGGCATCGAGACACAGGTGTCGACGCTCAGCGGTGGCAACCAGCAGAAAGTCGCCATCGCCAGGCTTCTGTCGGTCGGCCCCAAAGTGGTCATTCTGGACGAACCTACACGCGGGGTCGATGTCGGTGCCAAAGTGGAAATTCATCGCCTGCTGCGCGATCTCGCCGAGCGGGGCGTCGGCGTCATCGTGATTTCATCCGAGCTTCCGGAATTGATCGGACTGAGCGACCGGGTGCTTGTCATACACGAAGGTGCCATCGTCGGCGAACTGGGGGCTGACGAATTGACCGAAGAGGCAATCATGCTGCTGGCTTCGGGTCTCCGGCAGCAACGATCAAACGCAAGGCAGGTTCAGAATGTCGCTTAGACAGACCGGAGGAACCCTCATGGACGCTGAAATCAAGGCGAGCGCCCCCGGGCTTGGCGGGCGCAACCGGCTGCGTCTTGGGTCGATGCGCGAGGCGGGGCTGATCGCTATCATGCTGGCGCTGTGCATCGCCATGACATTCGCTTCGCCGCATTTCCTGACCTGGGGAAATTTCCGCGCCATGCTGATGAGCTTCTCCATTGAAGGCATCGTCGTGGTCGGCATGACGATACTCCTCATTGTCGGCGGCATCGACCTTTCCGTCGGGTCGGTGGTCTGCTTCTCCATGGTCGTGTCAGGCGCTCTGTTCCTGATGGGTCTGGACCCGTGGACCGCGAGCCTCATCGGCATAGGCGCCAGCGCGCTGATCGGCGCGGTGATGGGCTTCTTCGTGACCGTTATCGGGCTCAATCACTTCATCACATCGCTGGCGGCGATGGTGATCGTGCGCGGTCTCTGTCTTGTCATCACCAAGGGAACCCCGCTGTCGCTGTTCACCCTGCCGCCCGGGTTCAAGGCGATCGGCCAGGGCAGCTTCGGCAATGTGCCTTATGTCATCGTCATCTTTGTTGTGGTCGTGGCCATATTCGATTTTCTGCTTCGGCGTGCCACGGCCTTCCGCAAGGTCTTTTATACCGGCAGCAACGAGAAGGCGGCCCAATTTTCAGGCATCAAGACCAAGCAGGTCAAATTCTGGGTCACGGTTCTCTGCTCCACCCTCGCGGGCTTTGCCGGCATCATCTATATGTCACGCTTTGGCGCTGCGACCCCGACCTTCGGCGCTGGCATGGAGCTCAACATCATCGCCGCGGCGGTGATTGGCGGAGCATCGCTCAACGGCGGCTCGGGCACCATCTTCGGCGCCATACTGGGCATGGCGCTGCTCTCGGTCGTCACAAGCTCGCTGATCCTGCTCGACGTTTCCGTCTATTGGCAGGACATGATCAAGGGATGCATCCTGCTCGCGGCGGTATCGATCGACCACTTCCTGCACCGCAGGAAGTCCTGAGCAGCAGCGCAAGAGTTGAGCATCCATCATGTCACCACCCAATTCGCGGGACGACGTCACGATCGTCCGCCAGATGTATCAGGCGCTTGTGCTTCATTACATGGAAGCCAAGACGCAGGCGGAAATCGCCAAGGAACTCGGCATCTCGCATGCGACTGTCAACCGCCTCATCAAACGCGGTCATCAACTCGGGCTTGTCGAGATCAAGATCAAGTCGCCGGTCGAGCAACTGATCGACATCGAGGCGCGACTTGTCGCGATCGGTGGACTCCAAAGGGCCGTCGTCGTCCCCTCCGTTTCGGACAATCCCCAGACTGCGCTTCAGCGTGTCGGTGAGGCCGCAGCCAGGCTGGTGCTCGAGACGATCAAGGACGGCGACACGATTTCCATCACCGGGGGCAAGGGGGTGAGTGCCGTCGTCGCCGGCCTCAAGCCGAGCCGCAGCTACGACGTCGAGGTTGTTCCCGCGACCGGCCTAGTCCAGGGCAAGCATTACACCGACGTCAATCATGTCGCGTCTCTGATGGCCGACAAGCTCGGCGGGCGCGCCTATCAGATTCACGCGCCGCTGTTTGCCGAAAGCCCGGCCCAACGTGACATGCTGATGGGCGTCCGGGCGGTTTCGGACGTCTTCAACAAGGCGCGCGAAGCAACGCTTGCGGTCGTCGGCATCGGCTCCATCCTGGCCGATGATTCGAGCTACTACGATCTGCACCCATCCTCGAGCGCCGACCGGCTGGCCATCGAGCGCTCTGGCGCGGCGGGCGAACTGCTCGCCCATCTCATAGACGGCGACGGCAAGCTCGCGGACTACAGCCTCAACCGCTCACTGGTCTCGCTGACGCTCGAGGAATTCGCGACCATTCCGCAGTCGATCGGGGTCGCAAGCGGCGCCAGCAAGGTGGTCCCGATCCTCAGTGCCATGCGCGGCTCTCACCTCGACACTCTCGTCACCGACGAAACCACCGGCTTGAAGATCCTCGAGCTCGCCGAAGGAAATGCAGCATGAATACTCGACAAATCACCCGCTCAATCGGCAAGTCCGGCGTTGTCGCTTCGGCGGTGGGACTCGGCACCTGGGCCATCGGCGGCTGGATGTGGGGTGGCACGGATGAAGCAGAATCGATCGCCGCCATCCAGGCGTCCTTCGATGCCGGCGTTTCACTGATCGACACCGCGCCGGCTTACGGTCTTGGCCGCAGCGAAGAGATCGTCGGCAAGGCAATCAAGGGCCGGCGCGACCGCGCGGTCATCGCCAGCAAATGCGGCCTCAACTGGCATTCGAAAAAGGGCAACCACTTCTTCGATCAGGATGGAACGCCGGTGAACCGATATCTGGGCGCCGACGGCATCGCTTATGAAGTGGAACAGAGCCTGCGGCGGCTCGGCACCGACTATATCGATCTCTACATCACCCATTGGCAGGACCCGACGACACCCATTGCCGAAACAATGGAAGCGCTCGAACGCCTCAAATCCGCTGGCAAGATCCGCGCCATCGGCGCCAGCAATCTCAATGCTGCCGAGCTGCAGCAGTATGTCGCCGCTGGCCAGCTCGACGCGATCCAGGAAAGATATTCGATGCTGGATCGCGACATCGAGCAGACATTGCTGCCGATCGCGCGCCAGCATCAAGTTGCAGCACTCAGTTATTCGTCGCTTGCACTCGGCCTGCTCTCGGGCGCCATCGATCCGGCGCGTGAGTTCAGCGGCGACGACCAGCGCAAGGACAATCCTCGATTCTCTCAGGCCAGCCGGCGCAAGGTAGCCGCGCTGAAACATGCCCTGGTCCCGGTCGCTGAGGTCCACCAGGCAAGCATGGCGCAGATCGTCATCGCCTGGACGCTGGCGCAACCCGGCATCACCTTCGCGTTGTGTGGAGCGCGAAACGCGACGCAGGCGCTCGACAACGCCAGGGCAGGGGAGATCTTGCTGAGCGCGGCGGAACTGGGGACGATCGATGCGGCGGTGGCCGGGCATCTCGTAGCGATAGACGCGTGATCGAAAGCGCGTCCTGAGATGAATCGGATCCAGACGATCGCCGGCTTGCGCGAGAACCCCGATGTTGACGTCCTCGTGATAGGCGGCGGCATCAACGGCATCAGCGTGTTTCGCGAGCTCGCTTTGCAGGGCGTCGATGTCCTGCTCGCCGAAAAGGGCGATTATTGCTCCGGCGCCAGCGCAGCCCTCTCGCGCATGGTTCATGGCGGCTTGCGCTACCTTGAAAACGGCGAGTTCAAGCTGGTCCGCGAATCGCTGCTCGAACGCGATCGGCTATTGAAGAACGCGCCGCATTGCGTTGCGCCACTGCCAACCACAGTGCCAATCTTCGACCTGTTCTCAGGCATAGCAAATGGCGCATTCCGCTTCCTTGGGCTAAGCCGTCGTCCGGGTCGGCGCGGCGCATTGGTCATCAAGACCGGCCTGGCGATGTATGACTTCTTCACCGCCGCACGGCGTATCGTCCCGACGCACAAGTTCAGGAGCCGTGCTGAAACACTCAAGGTCTGGCCTGCAATCAATCCTGCTATCCGCAATTCGGCGACATACTATGACGCCTGGGTCAGCCACCCCGAGCGGCTGGGTACCGAGATGCTGCGCGACACCATGAACGAAAAGCCATCGGCTCGAGCGCTCAACTATGCACGCATATCGTTCGGTGACGCGGGCCTTGCGCTTAACGACGGACTGTCTGGCGAAACAGTTGCCGTGAAGCCGCGGCTCGTCGTCAACGCCACAGGCGGCTGGATCGACCTGACCAATTCGGCTATCGGAGCCGTTGCGCCGAAATTTATGGGTGGCACCAAAGGATCGCATCTGATCGTCGATAATCGCGAGCTTCACGACGCGCTCGACGGCCACATGATCTATTACGAGAACGAGGACGGCCGGATCTGCATCCTGTTCCCCTATCTCGGCAATGTGCTGGTCGGCTCGACGGATATCCGTGCCGACGATCCCGACCAGGCGCGCTGCGAGGACGACGAGCGGCAATACATCCGGCAGTCCGTGTCCTTCGTGTTTCCCGGGATCGAGATCACTGATACCGACATCGTCTTTCAGTTCACCGGGGTGAGGCCGCTACCGATAAGCCGGGACAGTTTTACCGGGCGCATTCCCCGCGATCATTTCTGCGAGCTCATCGAGGGCGCCGGTATGGTGCCGCCGACGCTGTGCATGATCGGCGGGAAATGGACAACCTTCCGGTCGTTCGGCGAACTGGCAGCGGATATCGTGCTCGAGCGATTGTGCCGACAGCGCATCGTCGGCACCGAAAACATGCCGATCGGCGGCGGCCGGCATTTTCCCATGGCCCCCGAAAAATGGTGCGCAGAACGCGCGGCGGCGCATGGCCTGTCGCTTGACCGCATGCGCAGCCTGTTCGAGCGCTACGGCACCGTGGCGGATGCCGTCGCCGCTTTTTTGGCAGCGGGACAGGACGAGCTCTTGCCTGGCAGCGACTACTCGGTCCGGGAGATTCAGTATCTCATCGCCAATGAATATGTCGAGCAGCTGGAGGACCTGCTGCTCCGCCGCACGACAATTGCCATCACCGGTGCACTCTCTTGCGACCTTCTCGATGCGGTTCTCGATATTCTCGCAGTCGAAAAGAGCTGGGACGCTGCGCGCAAGGCATTCGAGCGCACCGATTTCCTCGCCCTGCTGCAGCGCCAGCACGGCGTCGATCTCGACCAGCTATCGCAAAAAGACCAAGGAAGGAGCGCCGAATGCGCATCAACAAGAAAGTCCGCATGAACCGGCTGTTCGGCGGGGCGCGCTGTCTCGACGTCGCAATCGACCATGGCGTATGCAACGAGCCGTCTTTCCTGGAAGGGCTGGAGGATATGGCCGGCGTCGTCGCCCAGCTGGTCGCCGCGGGGCCGGACGCCATTCAGATGAATTATGGCCAGGCCGATTTGCTGCAGACCCTGCCCGGCAAGGACAAGCCGGCATTGGTCATGCGCATAGACATGGGCAATCCCTATAACAAAACCCGCCATCGCTCGATGTGGGCCATCCTGCAGAACGAAGCCGAGCCGCTGATCGGCGCGCTGGAGATGGACGCGGCCTGCGTGGTCGTCAATCTGTTCATGCTGCCCGACGAGCCGGACCTGTTTCGGCAATGCGTCCACAACATTGCCAGGGTTCGCGCCGACTGTGAAAGATATGGCTTGCCGCTGATGATCGAGCCGCTGGCAATGCTGCCCAATTCGGAGCGCGGAGGCTACATGGTCGACGGCGACCCCGAAAAGATCGTCACCCTGACCCGGCTCGCCGGCGAGATGGGCGCCGACATCATCAAGGCGGATCCGACGACCGATCCGAACGACTTCCACCGGGTGGTGGCTGCGGCACGCTGTCCTGTCCTTGTGCGCGGTGGGGGCAGGGAGGATTTGCGCGCCGTCTTCGACAAGTCGGCGGCGCTGATGGCACAAGGCGCGGCAGGCATGGTCTATGGCCGCAACATATATCAGCATTCCAACCCTCGTGCCGTCGTGAGAGGATTGATGGCGATCATCCATGAGAATGCCGACGGCGCGCTGGCCTGGGAGCTCTACCAGCAAGAATAATCTTTGCAGCTTGGGAGGAGCTTCAATGCCGCGATACATTCTTGGCCTTGATGCTGGCAATACCGTCATCAAGGCCATCATCTTCGACACCGCCGGTCGCGAACTCGCACTTGCCGCTCGCGACGGCCGCTCCTGCATGCCAGAGCCCGGCCATGTCGAGCGGGACCTCGGCGAATTGTGGCGCAACGCCGTCGAGGTCATCCGCCAGTGCCTCGACCAATCGGGCATCGACCCCCGCGACATCGCGGTGATCGGCTGCGCCGGCCACGGCAACGGGCTCTATGCGCTGGACCGCGGCGGCGACCCGCTGCTCGGCATCCAGTCGCTCGACACGCGCGGCGTCGGCATCGTCAGCGAATGGGCGGCCGCAGGCGTTGGCGACCGGACCTATATCCACTGCCTGCAACGGCCCTGGGCGGCGCAGACGCCGACTCTGCTGGCGTGGCTCAAGCGCCATGATCCGGCACTTTTTGCCAAAATAGGCACCGTCTTCCTGTGCAAGGATTTTATCGTCAACCGCCTCACCGGCACGCGCTCGACCGAGACCTCGGATATGTCGGGCTGCGGGCTTTTGCACATGCCCGGCCGACGCTACGAGCCTGAGTTGCTGGCCGCCTATGGTCTCGACGATTGCATGGAACTGCTGCCGAACGTGCTGGAAGCCTCCGCCATCGCCGGCCATGTCACGCGCGATGTCGCCGCTGCCACCGGCCTTCTTGCGGGCACGCCAGTGGTGGCGGGCCTGTTCGACGTCGTCGCCAGCGCCATCGGTTCGGGCGTCACCAGCACCGGCGCCGCCTCGATCATTGCCGGCACCTGGAGCATCAACCAGGTTATCACCCAAGAGCCGATCCGCGATCCGTCTATCTTCATGCTGTCGACCTTCGATCCGCTGCGCTATCTCGCCATCGAATCGAGCGCCACTTCGGCCGCAAATCTCGAGTGGATCGTGCGTGAGTTTTTCGAGCATGCGCCGCCGGCAGGCGCATCGCCATTCGAGATCTGCAGCGAGCTTGTTGCTTCCGTCGATCCCGCGGGAGACATGCCGATCTATCACCCATTCCTTTACGGCTCGCAGCAGAATGGCAAGGCGCGTGCCGGTTTCTACGGCATCGCCGGCTGGCACACGCGGGCTCATATGCTGCGCGCACTGTTCGAGGGCGTCGTCTTCGAGCACCGGCGCCATGTCGAGACGCTGCGTCGAGCGGGAGCCATTGTCAGCCAGGCGGTTCTTTCGGGCGGCGGCTCGCGCAGCGCCGTTTGGCCGCAGATATTCGCAGATGTGCTGGACGTGCCGGTGACCGTGGCGCGCAGCCGTGAGACAGGTGCGCTGGGAGCTGCGATTGCAGCCGGGACAGGCGTCGGCTTATTTGCCGACTTCTCTGCGGGCGCCGCCGCGATGACCGCGCCCGACCGATGCTACCAGCCCAATTGCGCGATCGCACCGGTCTACGAGCGGCGCTATCGTCTCTATGGTGAGATCAACAAGGCCATGGGTCCGCTATGGGACAGGATGGCAAGCGAATGGACGTCCAATTGACACAGACCGCTGCCGATTTTGGACAGTACGACTTCATCATCGTCGGCGCGGGTTCAGCCGGCTGCGTGCTGGCCAACAGACTGTCGGCCAATCCAGCCATGCGCGTGCTGCTTCTCGAAGCCGGCGGCAGCGATCGCTATCACTGGGTCAACATTCCCATCGGCTATCTCTACTGCATGGGCAACCCGCGCACCGATTGGCTGATGAAGACCGAGCCGGAGCCCGGGCTGAACGGTCGTGCGCTCAACTATCCGCGCGGCAAGCTTCTGGGCGGCTGCTCGTCGATCAACGGCATGATCTACATGCGTGGCCAGGCGGCCGACTATGATGGCTGGCGGCAAGCCGGGAATCTCGGTTGGGGCTGGGATGACGTGCTTCCGTATTTCCGCAAGTCCGAGGACCATTTTGGTGGCGCCAACGACCTTCACGGCGCCGGTGGCGAATGGCGCGTCGAGCGCCAGCGCCTGTCGTGGCCAATCCTGGATGCCTTCCGCGATGCTGCCGAGGAACTCGGCATCCCCCGGACCGAGGATTTCAACGGCGGGACCAACGAAGGGTCGGGCTATTTCGAGGTCAACCAGAGGAAAGGCGTGCGCTGGAATACCTCTAAGGCGTTCCTGCGCAGCGCGCTGCGACGGCCGAATTTGCGCGTCGTCACCGGCGCCGAGACCGAGATGCTGGATTTCGACGGAGCTTGCGTCACCGGCGTTGTCTTTCGCATGGGCGGCCAACTGCATCGTGCGCGGGCAGGCGAGACGATCCTTGCCGCCGGCGCGATCAATTCGCCGAAGCTGCTCGAGCTTTCCGGCGTCGGCCGACCTGCCGTGCTTGGCGCAGCAGGAATCCCGGTTCGCCACGCGCTGGAAGGCGTCGGCGAGAACTTGCAGGATCATCTGCAGATCCGCACAGTCTTCAAGGTCGCCAACGCCTCGACGCTAAACCAGCGCTACCACAATCTGTTCAGCCGTGCGGCTATGGGCGTCGAATACGCTATCCGTCGCAGCGGACCGCTGTCGATGGCGCCGAGCCAGCTTGGCATCTTCGCCAGGAGCGACCCACGCCTGGAGACGCCCGATCTCGAATACCATGTCCAGCCGTTGAGCACTGACCGGCTGGGCGAGCCGCTGCATCGCTTCCCCGCGGTCACGGTTTCGGTCTGCAATCTCAGACCGGAAAGCCGCGGCACCGTCCACATGGAGGCGTCCGATCCGCAGGCGGCTCCGAAGATCCGGCCGAACTATTTGTCTACCGAGGGAGACAGGACCGTGGCTGTGGCATCGCTCCGCCACGTCCGCCGCTTGATGAAGGCGCGTGCCATTGCCCGTTACGCGCCTGAGGAAATGCTGCCCGGTGCACATAATGAAAGCGAAGAAGATCTCGTCCGCAAAGCCGGCGATATCGGCACCACGATTTTCCACCCGGTCGGCACCTGCAAGATGGGCGCAGGCTCGACGGCAGTGGTCGACGGCCGGCTGCGGGTGCACGGCATTTCTGGCCTGCGCGTCGTCGACGCTTCGATTATGCCGACGATCGTTTCCGGCAACACCAACTCTCCAGTGGTCATGATCGCGGAGAAGGCATCGGAGATGATCCTCCAGGACGCCAATCAGAAGAAATAATCCTCGGTGGCGCATCTGAGCTGACGCCGACCGGCAGCTATTGCCTGTCGTGCCGTCGCCCCGCAATGCCGAGGTATTACTGCGGCTTTGTCGCGCAGATCGCGAAGCGATGTTGAGTGGCGCGTTCGAGCGCCTTGGGCCAACTCATCCGTCGAGCCTGGGCGCGATGGATCGCGCCCAGTTTCCAGTCGACGACCGGCTGCTCGAACCCGGCTTCGGCCAGCAAGCGAACTATCTCTTCCGCCCGTGCGCCGCCTGAGAAATAGACACGGGCAAGAATGTTCTGGTGACGTCTGGCCATGGCGGCGCCGTCATCGTCCGAGACCTGGGACTTGCCGGCCGTGAGCTTCTCCCAAAGTTCCCGCATACGCGTCGCCCAGTTGCGGCTGACAAAATCGCCGTCGATGACCAGCAGCCTGCCGCCGGGCTTCAGCAGCGAGAACCATTCGGCAAAGGCCGCCTTCGGATCCAGCAGCGTCCAGACCAGGTGACGGGTGACGATGACATCGTAGCTCGCTTTGTCCTCGAGCGTGCGTTCGGCATCCCTCTCGATGAAACGGATATCGGCGCCGCGTTTTTGTGCCTTGGCGCGCGCCTTGGCGAGCATGGCTTCCGACCAGTCCAGGCCTGTCACCACAAAGCCCAGATCGTGCATCAGATGCGAAATGACGCCAGTCCCGCAGGCGAGATCCAGAGACGCCCGCCCGGCGCCTGGCCCAATGTGCCTGGTTATGAGCGCGTGCCAGGCGGCACGCTCCTGCTCGGAAAAAATCTCGTGGCCGACCTGCAGGTCGAATGTCTCGGCGCGGTCGGACCAATAGTCCCGAATCTCGTCGCGCAGCGAATAGTTTGCGTGAGCCGTCATTGCCCGAAACGTACTCCCCAAAGCGGCTACATTGGAATTGCTCTAAAAGAAAAATCTTGATTATGCAATTCATGTTTCATAAGCGGGGCCGGCAACTGAATTGCGAGAGCCCAATGATTTTGAAATCGATATTTGCGGCCGCGGTCGCGCTCGCGGCCTTGATGCCGCTTACCCCAGGCGCGCGCGCCGAGACCGTCACCGACATTGCCGGCCGCAAGATCGAGGTGAAGACGCCGGTCGAGAAGGTCATCCTCGGCGAAGGCCGGCAGATCTACCTGATCGCCGCGCTCGATACCGACAACCCTTTCAAGCGCATCGTTGGCTGGCGCGAGGATTTCTCCCAGGCCGATCCGGACAATTACGCCGTCTATCTGGAAAAATTCCCGTCGATGGCGGCCATACCGACCTTCGGCGGTTTCAAGGACGGCACCTTCGACATCGAGCAGGCCATCGTACTTGACCCGGACGTGATGATCATGAACATCGAGTCCAAGCAGGCAACCGAGGACGCGCAATACATCGAGAAGCTCGCCGCCGTCGGCATTCCGGTGGTCTATGTCGATTTCCGCGAGCAACCCTTCACCAACACCGAGCCGAGCATGCGCCTGATCGGCAAGCTGCTTGGCCAGGAACAGCGGGCCGAGGCGTTCATCGCCTACCGCGCGGCCCAGATCGCGCGCGTCACCGATGTGATCGCAGAGAAGAACCCCAAGCGCCCGACCGTGTTCATCGATCGCGCCGGGGGCTATTCCGATGATTGCTGCATGAGCTTCGGCAACGACAATTTTGGCAAGTTCGTCGACATGGCCGGCGGGGCCAATATCGCGGCCGACCTGATCCCGGGCACGTTTGGCGCGCTCAATCCCGAACAGATCATCGCCAGCGATCCCGACCAGGTGATTGTGACGGGCGGCAATTGGGAGGCCTATGTGCCGGGCGGCAAATGGGTCGACGTCGGTCCCGGCGCCGACGAAGCCGCGGCACTGAAGAAACTCAGGGGCCTGACCGAGCGGCCCGCGCTGACCGGCATCAAGGCGGTGGAGAACGGGCAGGTCCACGCCATCTGGCACCAGTTCTACAACAGCCCCTATCAGTTCGTCGCCATACAGCAGATGGCCAAATGGCTGCATCCCGACCTGTTCGCCGATCTCGACGCCGAGGCCACCTTCAAGGAGTTGCACGAGAAGTTCCTGCCGGTCGGGTACAGGCCTGGCCATTGGGTCTCGCTCTCCGATGAGCAGTGAACCGGCCGCACTGTCAGCCAAACAAGGGCGCGGGCTCTACCGCGCCCTTGTCCTGCGCAAGCAACTGATCCTGGCGGGGCTCGCCCTGGCGCTGCTGCTGAGCCTCTGCATCGACCTCGCGCTCGGGCCCGCAAGCTATAGCCTCGACCAGGTGGTGCTCGCCCTGGTTTCTCCCGGCAGTGTGCCGCTTCAGGTGCGCGTCGTGTTGTGGGACATCCGGCTTCCCATCGCGCTCATGGCAGTGGTCGTCGGCGCAGCACTGTCGGTCGCCGGTGCGCAGATGCAGACCATCCTCAACAATCCGCTCGCCAGCCCGTTCACGCTCGGCATTTCGGCGGCGGCCAGCTTTGGCGCAGCCCTCGCGCTCGCCTTCGGCGTCGCGCTGATCCCGGCCGCGATCGAATATATCGTGCCGCTCAACGCCTTCGTGGTGGCGATGCTGACCGCGCTCGTCATCCACCTGCTCAGTCTCAAGCGCGGCGTGACGGTCGAAACCATCGTGCTTCTCGGCATCGCGCTCGTATTCACCTTCAATGCGCTGCTGTCGCTCGTCCAGTATCTTTCCTCCGAGCAGGCGCTCGCCGCGGTCGTGTTCTGGACGATGGGAAGCCTCACCAAAGCCACCTGGCCCAAGCTCATCATTACCAGCCTCATCCTTCTTGCAACACTTCCGATATTCGTGCGCCGCGCCTGGGCGCTGACGGCGCTGCGGCTAGGCGAGGACAAGGCCGCGAGCTTTGGCGTCAAGGTCGCACGCCTCAGGCTCGAAACCATGATGATGGTGAGCCTCCTTGCTGCCATTCCCGTCGCCTTCGTCGGCACGATCGGCTTCATCGGGCTTGTCGGCCCGCACATCGCCCGCATGCTGATCGGAGAAGATCAGCGCTTCTTCCTGCCCGCCTCGGCGCTTTCGGGGGCGCTCATCCTTTCGGCGAGTTCGGTTGCCAGCAAGTCGCTCGTTCCAGGCACGATCTTCCCGATCGGCATCGTCACCTCGCTTATCGGCATTCCCTTCTTCATCTCGCTGATCCTCTCGAATGTGAGGCGCTCATGGTAACGATCAGGCTCGATGGTCTCGGAGCCTTCCACGGGGCGCGGCTCGTCCTTTCGGATGTTTCAACTCCCATGTTCCGGGGTGGCGAGGTTGTCGCCGTGATCGGACCCAACGCAGCGGGCAAGTCGACGCTGTTCAAGCGCATCGCAGGACTTCTGAAGGGCCCGGGACGCGTCTGCCTCGAGGGAGCGGTGAAGGGGCCGGACGGCATCTGCTATATGCCGCAGGATACGGCAGCCAACGCGGTGCTGACCGTCTATGAATCGATTCTGCTCGCCCGCAAGCAGGGCTCGGCATGGTCGGTCAGCGACGGCGACCTCGCACTCATAGACGGCATCCTGGCCGCGCTCAGCATCTCGGATCTTGCCTTTCGCAACGTCGGGGAATTGAGCGGGGGGCAAAGGCAGGTGGTAAGCATCGCCCAGACCCTGGCTCGCGAACCTGAAATCCTGCTGATGGACGAGCCGACGTCCGCGCTTGACCTGCACCGGCAGGTGGAGGTGCTGACCTTCATGCGCGGGCTTGCGCGCAAGCACGGGATCGCGGTGCTGATCGCAATTCACGACCTCAATCAGGCCCTGCGCTTCGCCGACAAATGCATCGTTATTGCCGAGGGCCGGATGGTCGCCTGCGGCACGCCGGAAGATGTCGTTACGCCGGCGCTTTTGCGTGATGTGTACCGCGTCGAGGCGAGAATCGAGCGCTGCTCGCGGGGTATTAGTCATGTCATGGTGGACGGCGTCGCCGCCGAACCGGCAGCGACTGCATCGATAGCAGCTTAGGCATCTGCGGTCGAAAACCAAAAGCCTGGAAAATAGATCAAAATTCTAGCGTAAATAATTGAATTAAAACATTTTCCGACGCCATGGCGGCTATTTTGGCGACGAATGGAGGCATTCACTCGCGACCGCTGGACGTCCTTCGACGAGCCACTGTCGTACGAGATACTTTGGGTAGACAGAGGTCGTGAAAACGCGCGATAAGGTTAGCCTGCGCTAGATTCAGAGATGGCCGGGGCACCAGATGATGGCACGCCGAATGTGCAACGCAATGCTTGGCTTCGCGGCGCTTGCCATAACCGCGTGCCAATCGGCGCCTGAAACGCCGCGACCCACTGTCGAACCTGCGTTAGGACCTGGACCCATTCCGGCCCAAACCGCCTCGGATCCTGCCGCTGTTCCTTCCGGTTCGGCAATTATTGATCAATCCGTGGCGGTCACTCCGCCTGCCAAGACCGTCCCGACAAAATATGCTGCTTTTTCGGGTCTATGGGCCGGACGATTGGAGGGGATATATGACGCCAAACTTGCTGTTCAGACGATTTCTTCCAATGGCAAGGTGACGGTCACCTACGCGTGGGGAACTCTGGGCGACAACCATCCGGGAGAGGCCGCCGGCACTGGAAAAATTGTGGGGACTACGTTGAAGCTTGAGCGCCTGCCGAGTGGCGCAGACGTCAGTTTTGTCATGCGGCCCGACAGAACCCTGGCCGGAACCGTCAGGCTTGCCGGCCAGACCTACACGGGCGCGTTCGTCAAGCAATGATCGAAGACATGCCCGGAAGGCTATGTTGCTGTTGCCAGATCACTTCTGATCGAGAGATGACCGCGGGCGATTGGGTTTGTTCGGCGCGCGCTTGGTCGCCAGTCTAGCCGCTGTTTGCGCTGACCGCGTCACCAGGCACCTTTGTGCGGGGCTGTATGCGCGCGGCGGCAGGCGCGAACACCGAAATTGCCTTCGGGTGGACCTTGAAATGCGCCGGGGTCGAGGTGACGATCTCACCGTCAGTGTTCACCGGCATCGGCCTTTTCGTCTCGATGTCGAACTCGACGCATCTGGCTGTGCGAACCTCGCTCCAGGCGCCGTGCGTGCCGGAGCGGAACGAGCGCAACAAGAGCGCCATCTTCCAGAGATTCGTCATTTCCAGGCTGTACAGGTCGAGATGGCCGTCATCGATCTCCGCGGTCTCCTCGACGACGTTGCCGCCGCCATAGTGGCGGCCGTTGCCGACCGCTATCTGGTAGGTCTCGACTTCGGTCGTTGCGCCCTTTTCGGTAATCCTTGCTTCAAAGTGGCGGGCCTTGGTCAACACTTTCATGGCCGCCAGGGCATAGCCAAACCTGCCGAAACGCTTCTTCAGCGCCGGATCCAGCCCCTGGGCAAGATCGGTGCTGAGGCCGATGCTCGCGACGTTGAAGAAAGCGTGGCCATTGACGGTTCCGATATCGATCAGACGTCGTCCGCCCTCTACTATCACGTCGGCCGCCTTCCCAAGATCCAACGGTATTTCGAGGGTACGCGCCAGATCGTTCGCCGTCCCCATCGGAATGATGCCCATCGCCAGCCCGCTTTCCATGACCGCGACCGCCGCCGAGGACACCGAGCCATCGCCGCCGCACACGATCACAAGATCGGCCCTATGGCGAAGGCGCACGATGTCGCGTGCTATCTCGGGCAGTGCCTCAAATGTCTCGACGCTGACGCGGAGCCCTCCGGCTTCCAGCCGCTCGACGACCGGTGCGAGAGATTCCTGCCCGCGTCGTGCCTTTGGATTGATGAGTAGAAGCGCGCGTCTGTTCGTAATGTCATTCATGCGGCGTAGATAGGGTGCATGGCTGCGGATTACGACGTCGACAGGCGCGCCCGGGGAAACAAGCCACAAAATCACGGCTTCGGCAGCCGCTTGTGGAGGTTGAAATTCGGTCCACATAATAATACCGAAAATGGGTACTACCAAGGTGCGGACATGACCAACACAGTCACAGCCAAAGGACAGGTGACCATCCCGAAGTCGGTCCGGGACCTGCTCGGAATCGTTCCGGGCAGCAAGGTTGATTTCCGCCGCACCGATGACGGCAATGTGGTGATTGTGCGTAGTGACAAGAAGCAGCCCGCGAGCCGCTTTGCGAAATTGCGCGGCCATGCCGGCAAGGGCCTCGACACCGACGCGATCCTGGCGCTGACGCGTGGCGACGCGTGACGCTGGTCGGCTCGATCCTGTAATGGACGATGCGAACTGGGCGGATTGGTCGATCGACGGGCTTGAGGCGGCAAGCCTCAATGGGCCGTTGCTGATCAACGATGCGGTCTATGCCGAACTTGCCGTCCGCTATGACCGCACGCCTGTTTCTCGTCCGCTGCTTCGCGCGGCGTGTGCGTAGGCCCCGCGGCTTGGGTCCACGCCATCGCGGCGAAAAGAATTGCAACCCACCGAGAATAATCCTGGTTCGACCGCGTTCTCCCCCAGGTAACAGCGCCCCCTTGGTGACCGGAGAGACCACAATGGAAATTCTTGACTGCGAACGCATCGCGAAGGCCAAGCGGGCTTTCACGACCCGCCGAATTCCCACTGAGCGCATGCGGATGTTGCTTGCGCCTCCCGCCGAACCGAAGGCAGGCGACCTGGTGCTCGCGCGGATCGAGGCGCTCGGTCACCACAAGTCGGTCGAACTGCCCTCGGGACGCAAGGCGGCACTTGCCGCGACGGACGAAGTCGTCCTGGCCTACGGCAACCGCTACGCCCCTGATCAGTTCGAGGCGATCGTGCCGGCAGATCTCGGACCGTGCCATATGGTGGCGGCAGGCGGAGTGGCTTCGCGGGCGTTGGCATGGCACGACAAGACCATATCTCCGACTGCGATCGTGCCGCTCGGCCTCGTCACCAACTCATGTGGCCGCGTTCTGAACGTTGCAGACTTTGCGGTTGCGCCGCAGCCGGCGCGGCTGACCCCGCCGACAATCGTTGTCTTCGGAACGTCGATGAATTCGGGCAAGACGACAACAGCTGCAAGCCTCGTGCGTGGTTTGACCAGGGCAGGTTTTGCAGTTGGTGCGGCAAAGGTGACCGGAACCGGAGCCGGCAACGATCTCTGATCGATGATGGATGCTGGAGCATGCGCCGCCCTTGATTTCACTGATGCCGGCTTTGCCACGACCTATCTTGCCCCAATCGATGCCATCGTCGACGGCGCGCAGCATTTGCTGCACTCTCTTGCCGCCACGGGGGCGAAGATCGCGGTTCTGGAGGTCGCGGATGGGCTATTCCAGTCCGAGACGGCCGCGCTGGCAAAGTCCCCGAAATTCCGCGAGCTGGCCGGCGGCGTGCTGTTTGCCGCAGGCGATGCGATGGGCGCGGTGGCGGGCTGCGAAAAGCTGCGCGAGCTTGGATACGACGTGCTCGGGCTCAGCGGGCTCCTGACCTGCTCGCCGCTGGCGCGCCGGGAAGCAGGCGCTGCCAACGCCCCTGTCTATGGCGTCAAGGAACTCACCGATCCGGCGACCGCGGCAAGCATAGTCTCAGGGATATTGAACCCGCGCCTGATGGTGATCGCTGGAGGTGCACAATGCCTCTACCAGGAATCCTGATCGGCACGCGACTGGTCGCCCTTGCGGTTCTTGTCGCCATCGGCTTTGCCAAGGCCGCCACGTCGCTCGCTCTTGTCGCCATCGTCGGTGCGGCGGTTTCCGGGGAACCGCAGCCGCTCGGGCAGGGCAGGCTGATCGTGGCCAGCCTTTCGCTCGGCATCGCGCTCTTCGCACTCGGGGTGATGCAGCGCCGACAGGGGGCAGCTTTTGCACTGGACTATGTGCGCGAGGTCCGCAGACTGCTGGTCGAGCAGCTCTTTGCGTTGCCGCCTGGCGCCGGCCGGACCGGTCTCGGCCTGGTAATGACCCGCCTCGTCACCGACCTCTCCGCCATCAGATCCTGGCTGGCCGACGGCGTCGCTTCCCTCTTTGTTGCGGGTCCTTCCGTCGTTCTCATCGTGGTTGGCGCCTTCTGGCTTGCCCCAGGGGTTGCGCCGTTCCTGCTTTGCGGCGTTCTTGCCTGGTCGATCGTCTGTCTTGTTGCCTTGCCGTTTCTTCACCGGGCCATCCGCGAAAGCCGGCGGAGGCGGGGACGGCTTGCCGGCCGTCTCGGCGACATCGTTGCCGCCCGGGCGGCGTTTGCCCATTTCGGCAAAAGCGGAACGTCCACACGAAAGATCGACCGGATGTCGGAAGCGCTCAACATGTGGCTCGTTCGCCGGGCAGGGTGGTCGGGGGCTGCGCGCGCGTCCAGCGACTTCGTCATGCCCGTGATCGTCGTCATCCTCGTGGCCTATGCGTTTTCGGGCCGCCCGGCGATGCTGGTTGGCGATCTCAGCACGCTATTGCTCCTCGCCGGTCTGACGGTTGGCCAGCTTTCCGACCTCGCTCGCGCCGCCGATTATCGGCTTGCCTATGTCGAGTCCCGCCGCCGGATTGCCTCCATCCTGGCAAGGCCGGTGCTTGTGGATCCTGTGAATCCAGTTCCCCTGCCGCGCTCGACGTCAGGCCGGCGGCTGCGCATCGAATTTCATTGCCGACACGGCACGCCGTCAAAAGTGCTGGAGGCCGCGCCCGGCGCGTCGATCCTGCTTGGCGGTGATACGCCTGAAGCACGCAGCGCGCTTTTTTCCAGCATCGCAGGTTTCGAGGAAAACAGCGGCCTGGCGATTTTCCTCGATGACATCCCCGTCGACAAGATTTCGCAACGCGACCGGCGCCGGGCAATCACCGTTTTGTCGCCGGCGATCCCGTTGGTGCGGGCAACAATGCTCGACAATATTGCCCTGGGAGCGCCCTCAGCGACCTCGCAAGAAGAGATAATCGCCACGGCCTCGCTGTGCGGCCTGGCAGTCGATGAACCTACAGACAGGCGACTGGAGCCTCCTCACGTCGGTGCAATGCAGGCCGCCCAGATCCGTGCCGCACGAGCGCTAGTCCGATCAGCGGCCGTGCTCCTAGTCGACGACCTCGATGTCTGCAAGGACCGGGACTTGCTTGCGGCCGTTCTTGCCCACGCGCGTGCCGCGCAAACGACAGTGATCGTCTCGTGCGAAGCAGTCACTGCGGGCATGGAATTCGATGATACCTGGCGTCTCGATTGCGAGTGCAATCCCTCTTGAATACCCCTGTCTAGGTCTATCGATCCACAATATGGATCGCATTTTCGCCGCAAGTCGCTGATATGCAGCCGATTGCATGCCAAAAATCGGTTATGCGAAATAACAGGTCCATGATATAGACCTTGTACGAAATCTGTAACGAGCGGGAGGAGATCGCTTTGTTCCGATTTCGGCGTGAGCGTTTCAGGCAGGCGTTGTTGCCTGATCCGAGCGGAGGAGCTTGAAGCATGGCAGCCGCCAGCAACAACACGATGATCGTCGATACGCCGGCCGAGGTGCTGGATGCGCGGCCAGGGTCACGGCTGATGTGGCCGGTCGAGGCGGTGGCCTCGATCCTGCTCGTCTTCGTCATCGGTCTGCTGCTCGCCGGCGTCATCTCGCGCTACGTGCTGGCGTTGCCGATCGTCTGGATCGATGAGGCCGCTTCCATCTCCTTTCTCTGGCTCGCCATGCTCGGCTCGGCGATCGCCATCGACCGCAACGAGCATCTGCGTCTTACCATCTTCCTCAACATGATCCCCGAGCGCGGCCGCCACTTCGTGGACGCCCTCGCTTTGCTCGTGGTGGCGACGGTGCTGCTTGCGCTGATTGTGCCGGCAAGCCAGTATGTACAGGAGGAGTGGTACGTCACCTCGGCGGCGCTCAACATTCCGATGAGCTTCCGCGCCTCGGCAATTGTCGCCGGGCTGGCATTGATGTCTGTCATCGCCGTGGGCCACGCGATCCGCGCAGCGACGCTCGCCAACCTGGCCGCCGCTGTCGCAGTCATTGCCGCACTGGCCGTGGTCGGCTGGCTGCTTTCGCCATTGTTCCTCACGCTCGGCTACGCCAACATCGTCATCTTTCTCGTCGGCGTGGTGGCGGTCTGCCTTCTGCTCGGTGTGCCGATCGCTTTCTGTTTCGGCGTCGGCACGATCGCCTTCATCGCCTTCAGCACGCACGTGCCGATGATCGTGCTTGTCGGCCGCATCGACGAGGGGATGTCGAGCCTCATCCTGCTGTCGGTGCCGATCTTCGTCCTGCTCGGCTGTGTGCTCGACGCGACAGGCATGGGCAAGGCGATCGTCGAGTTCATGGCGTCGCTGCTCGGCCATGTGAAGGCCGGCATGTCCTACGTGCTGCTGGGCTCGATGTTCCTCGTCTCGGGCATTTCCGGTTCGAAGGTTTCCGACATGGCGACCGTCGCTCCGGCACTTTTCCCAGAAATGAAGCGGCGCGGCCACAAGCCCAGGGAGATGATCGCGTTGCTCGCAACAGGCGCTGCGATGGCCGATACGGTGCCGCCATCGATCGTGCTGATTGTGCTCGGCTCGGTCGCCGGCGTTTCGATCGCCGCGCTTTTCACCAGCGGCTTCGTCATCGCCGTGGTTCTGTTGCTCGTCCTTGCGGTGCTCGCGCGCTGGAAGGCTTCGGGCGAGAGCATGGAAGGCGTCCATCGCGCTCCGTTCTCGCTCGTCTGGAAGACGCTGCTCGTCTCCGCCCCCGCACTGGTGCTTCCCTTCCTGATCCGCGGCGCCGTCGGCGGCGGCGTCGCCACCGCCACCGAGGTTTCCACAATCGCCGTGCTCTATGCGCTGGTCATCGGCGCGTTGTTTTATGGCGGCATCGGCGCGAAGAAATTCTACGCCATGCTGGTCGAGACGGCGGCGCTGTCCGGCGCCATCCTGCTCATTCTCGGCACCGCCTCGGCAATGGCCTGGGCGCTGACGCAAACCGGCTTCGCCAACCAGCTGGCCATCTACATGACTGACCTGCCCGGAGGCTGGTTCTCCTTCATGCTCGTCACCATCGCCGTCTTCATGGTTCTCGGCTGCGTTCTTGAAGGCCTGCCAGCGATCGTTCTGATGGCGCCGATCATGTTTCCAATCGCCGCTCGGCTGGGCATCAACGACGTGCACTATTCTATGGTCGTCGTGACGGCGATGAACATCGGGCTTATGGCGCCGCCTATCGGCATCGGCTTCTACATCGCCTGCAAGATCGGCGACGTCTCGCCCGACGAGGCCATGAGCGCCATCTGGCCCTACCTCGGTGCGTTGCTTGCCGGCCTGTTGCTGATCGCTGCCGTCCCGGCGCTGTCGGTAGCCTATCTCTAGCCACTCGGATTCAACCAGGAGGAAACACGATGACCATCACCCGCCGCAGCTTGATGATTGGCGCAGCCGCATCCATCCCGCTCGTGAGCACCATCCGCTACGCCGGGGCGCAGGCGGCGGAGTTCAACTACAAATACGCCAACAACCTGCCGCTCACCCACCCGATGAACCTGCGCGCGCAGGAAGCCGTCGAGAAAATCCGCAAGGAGACCGGCGGCCGCGTCGCCATCCAGATATTCCCCAGCAACCAGCTCGGCGCCGACACCGACATGCTGAGCCAGGTTCGCTCGGGCGGCGTCGAATTCTTCACGCTGTCGCCGCTGATCCTTTCCACGCTCGTCGCCAATGCCTCGATCAGCGGCATCGGCTTTGCCTTCTCGGACTACGACGCGGTGTGGGCGGCGATGGATGGCGACCTCGGAAAATATGTGCGCGGCGAGATCGAGAAATCGAACCTGGTCGTCATGGAGAAGATCTGGGACAACGGCTTCCGCCAGATCACCAGTTCCGTCGGCCCGATCGAGACGCCCGCGAACCTCGAAGGCTTCAAGATTCGCGTCCCGGTCAGCCCGCTCTGGACCTCGATGTTCACCGCCTTCAAGTCGGCGCCGGCCAGCATCAACTTCGCCGAAGTGTATTCGGCGCTGCAGACGAAGATTGTCGACGGGCAGGAAAACCCGCTCGCCATCATCTCGACGGCCAAGCTCTACGAGGTGCAGCAGTTCTGCTCGCTCACCAACCACATGTGGGACGGCTTCTGGTTCCTCGCCAACAAGCGGGCCTGGGAGGCGATGCCGCAGGACATGCGCGAGATCGTCGCCAGGAACCTCAACGAGGCCGGCGTGAAGGAGCGCGAGGACGTCGCCAAGCTCAATGCCACGCTTGAGCAGGAGCTCGTCGGCAAGGGCATGAAGATCAACCATCCGGATGCGGCCCCGTTCCGGCAGACGCTGAAGGACGCCGGCTTCTACGCCGAGTGGAAGGGCAAGTACGGCGACGAAGCCTGGGCCATCCTGGAAAAGGCTGTTGGCGCCAGCCTGACCTGAGGGCGGGCGGCTCCCGGGCGGGCGGGCCATGTGGCTCCGCCCGATAACAGCCACGGCTTTTTGCAAGGAATTCGATGGTGGTCGACCGGCTCAGGGGAAAATCCGCAATTGTCTTCGGCGCAGGGTCGTCCGGACCCGGCTGGGGCAACGGCAAGGCGGCGGCGGTCGCCTTCGCGCGCGAAGGTGCGCGCGTCGCCTGCGTCGATCTCGCGGCGGCGGCCGCCGCCGAAACCGCTGATATCATCCGCGACGAAGGCAACCAGGCGATCGCGTTGTCGGCCGACGTGACCAGTCTGGCCTCAGTCGAACTGGCAGCAGCGGCGGCAATGGAGGCGTTCGGCGCCATCGACGTCCTGCACAACAATGTCGGCGTGACCCATATGGGCGGTCCTATTGAACTCGATGAGGACGCGTTCCAGGCCGCCCTCGACCTCAATATCGGACCGGTCTACCGCACCGCCAAGGCGGTGTTGCCGCATATGTTCAAGGGCGGCGGCGGTGCAATCGTCAATATCTCGTCGCTCGCCGCGATACGCTACGTCGGCTATCCCTATTTCGCCTATTATGCGGCCAAGGCCGCGGTGAACCAGGCCACAGTGGCGCTGGCCATGCAATATGCCCGGCAAGGTATTCGCGCCAACTGCATCATGCCGGGCCTGATCGACACGCCGATGATCTATCAGCAGATTTCCGGCCAGTATGGTTCGGCCGACGAGATGGTGGCCGCCCGCAACGCCATGGTGCCGATGGGGCGGATGGGAACAGCGTGGGACGTCGCTGCGGCGGCCGTGTTTCTTGCGTCCGAGGAGGCGCGCTTCGTCACCGGCGTTTGCCTGCCTGTCGATGGCGGCCAAAGCTGCGCCGTCTGCGAGCTCCGCTGACCATGGACATCGCGCCGCCCCCGGAACGCGATCAGACCGGCTCGCAGAGCGTCGACCGGGCGCTCAGCCTTCTGTCAATGGTCGGCCGCCACGCCGACCGCGGTGTTTCGCTCTCCGATATCGTCGAGGAAAGTGGGCTCAACAAGCCGACAACGCGCCGCCTGCTGCTGGCGCTGATGCGCGCGGGAATGATCGAGCAGGACGAGACGACGCGGCGCTATTATCTCGGCGAGGAGGCTTACGTGCTGGGCAGCCTCGCCTCGCGACGTTTCGGCTTGCTTCAGGTCTCGATGGAAAGTCTGCTGCGCCTTTCCAGAAAGACCGAGGATGCCAGCTTCCTCTCGGTTCGCCGCGACACATACTCGGTCTGCCTCTATCGCGAGGAAGGCACATACCCGGTCAGGACCCACGCGCTGCAGGCCGGATTCGAGCACCCACTGGGCGTCGGCGCCGGCTCCCTCGCCATGCTCGCCGCACTCCCCGACGAGGAAGTGGAAGCGGTGCTGGCCGCCAATGACGCAGTGCTCAAATCCGACTACCCAATGCTGCCGGTCGAGCAGATCCGGCGCGACGTCGAAACGACGCGCGCCAACGGCTATTCGCTCAATCCCGGCCGCATCGTCACCAATTCCTGGGGGGTCGGGGTTGTGCTTCGCAGCGCCGACGCGCGGCCAGTCGGCGCACTGTCGATCGCGGCGATCGACAGCCGGATGCAGCCGGCAAGGCAAATCGAACTCGTCGGATATCTCATGCAGGAGGCAAAGCGCGTCGAGGAACGGCTTGCCCAGATGTTCGCCTCGCGCGCGCATGTGCGCGAGAACCCCACTTTAAAGCCCCGCACCAGGAGGTTGTCACAATGACGAAGGCTCACACCGACGGACGGGCGCATTCCGCGTTCAGAAAGTCGGAATTGGAAAACACCGCACAGTTGATGGCGACGGCAGCGGCGTCCACGCCTGCTCATGCCGGCGTCGATCCCGGCGACGTTGACGCCATTTTCGTCTACGTGTCGTTGCTGGAGCGCGCCAAGTAATGATCCTGGCTCCAGGCGGCGTGACGCCTTCCTCCACGCGCGTCATGAACCTCTCGCATTTTTTGACCCAGGCGGCACGCCGCAATCCGCACGATATTGGCTTCGTCTGGCGCGAGCGGCAGTGGACGTGGCGCGAGATGGAAGCGCGCGTCAACGCGATGGCCGCCGCACTCCGCGACGACTTCGGCGTGACAAAGGGAGATCGAATCCTCGTCCAGTCGGCCAATTGCAACCAGATGTTCGAATCTATGTTCGCCTGCTTCCGGCTCGGGGCCGTCTGGGTGCCGGCGAACTACCGCCAGTCGCCGGACGAAGTCGCCTACCTCGCCAAGGCGAGCGGCGCGCGTGGCCTGATCTGCGGCGCGGGCTTCCCGGCTCATGCTGCTGCCTGCCGGGAAACAGCCCCCGGGATCGACTTCGTCCTGTCGATCGGCGCGGCCGAATTCGGCGATGACTACGACGCCGTCGCCGCCCGTTTTGCCGGCCGGACCGTTGCCAGCGTCGCCGTCGATCGCGACGATCCCTGCTGGTTCTTCTTCACCTCCGGCACGACCGGCCGGCCAAAGGCCGCCGTGCTCACGCATGGCCAGATGGGCTTTGTCATCACCAATCATTTGTGCGACCTGATGCCCGCCACGACACGCGACGACGCCTCGATCGTGGTGGCGCCGCTGTCGCATGGGGCCGGCATTCATCAACTCGTGCAGGTGGCGCACGGCGCCAAGTCTATCCTGCTGCCAACCGACAAGCTCGACGTGCCGACGGTCTGGGCGCTGGTCGAAGAATGGCGGGTGACCAACGCCTTCACCGTGCCGACCATCCTCAAGATGCTGGTCGAGGACGACAGCGTCGACCGGTTCGACCATTCCTCGTTGCGCTATGTCATTTATGCCGGTGCGCCGATGTACCGCGCCGACCAGAAGCGGGCGCTCGAGAAACTGGGGCCGGTTCTGGTCCAGTATTTTGGCCTGGGGGAAGTCACGGGCAATATCACTGTGCAGCCTCCTTCCTATCATTCCGTCGAGGATGGCCCGCAAGCGCGCATCGGAACCTGCGGTTTCGAGCGCACAGCCATGCAGGTCGAGATCCAGGACGACGCCGGCAATGCCGTCTCGCCGGGCGAAACCGGCGAAATCTGCGTGATCGGGCCGGCAGTCTTCGCCGGCTATTACGACAACCCGCAAGCCAACGCCGCAGCGTTCCGCAACGGCTGGTTCCGCACCGGCGATCTCGGCCACATGTCCGAGGACGGCTTCGTCTACATCACCGGCCGCTCGTCCGACATGTATATCTCCGGCGGCTCCAACATCTATCCGCGCGAGATCGAGGAGAAGATCCTGCTCCATCCCGACATCAGCGAAGCCGCCGTTCTCGGCATTCCCGATCCCGTCTGGGGCGAGGTCGGCGTCGCGGTTTGCGTCGCCCGCGCCGGCGTTGTGCGCGAAACGATCGCGATTGAGCGCTGGCTGGAAGGCAAGCTCGCCCGCTACAAGATGCCCAAGCGCTTCGTGTGGTGGGAGACGATGCCCAAATCGGCCTATGGCAAGATCGCCAAGAAGTTGATTCGCGAAGAGCTGGAGCGCCGCGGCGAGTTGGGACCGTCCGAGCCGAAGCTCTCGGCATGAGGAGCAGGCGATGAACAGCAGCCACCAAAGCCGCGCCGTGGCGATCACCGGCGGCGCATCGGGCATCGGCCTTGAGACGGCGCGCCTGCTGACCGAGCGCGGCTTCGAGGTCTTCCTCCTCGACCTCGCCGCGCCAGCGCTGGGTTCGGCCTGCACGGATCTCGGCCTCAGCGAGAAACGCGGCATCGTCTGCAACGTCGTCGACGAAGCGGCTGTCGACGAGGCCATCGGCCGGATCACCGCCGCGCACAGCCTTGCCGCAGTCGTGAATTGCGCCGGCATAGCGATGGACCGGCCGTCGGTCGAGACCAGCGTCGAGGATTTCCGCCGCATTGTCGATGTGAACCTCACCGGAACGTTCATCGTCTCGCGGGCTGCGGCGCGCTACTGGCTTGAACGGAAGCTGCCGGGAGCGATTGTCAATATCAGCTCTGTTTCTGGACTTTGCGGCAACAGGGGCCGCAGCGCCTACGGCGCATCGAAAGGCGGCCAGAATCTGCTTACGCTCGTCATGGCCAATGAGCTCGGCGTCGATGGCATCCGCGTCAATGCCGTCGCACCCGGGCCGATCGAAACGCCGCTGACGCAGGCCGTCCACACCGAGGACGTCCGCCGGCAGTGGTTGGATCGCGTGCCGCAGCGCCGCTACGGCACGCCGCGCGAGATCGCGGGAGCGGTGGCTTTCCTGATTTCAGACGAGGCCAGCTACATCAACGGCCAGATTCTCGCCGTCGATGGCGGCTTCATCCATGCCGGCCTTGTCGCCTGAGATGGCTCCGATGCGCAGCATCCGCCATCCCGGTCCGATCGCCTCGGAACGTTTCGCAGCGATGCCCTGCGCCGCAGAGCGGCTGACGCTGCGGCTCGAAGCCGGTCGCTCGATCAATGACGCCGTGGCGCAGGCCCTCGCGGTCGCCGGGTTCAGCGGCGGGTATATCCGCCTGCGCAACGCGCGGGTTGACCCAATGCGCTACGTCATCCCCGCCGCCTCTCCCGATGGCACGCACGCCGCGTGGTACAGCGATACATTCGCGCCGGAAGGCATAACGGTCATCGAGGATGCGGGCCTTGTTGCCGGCCGGCGCGACGAACAGCCTTTTCTTCATTGCCATGGCATCTGGCGAACACCCGACGGCGTGCGCCGCATGGGCCATCTCCTGCCGCTCGACTCGCATCTGGCGGAGCCGGTCGAGGTCACCGCCTGGGGTATCGAGGGCGCGCTGTTCGACGTGCGCGACGATGCCGAGACGAATTTTCGCCTTTTCGCGCCGATCAGGGCTCCGCTCCTGGGTGAGCGCCGCGGCCGCCGCGCCGCCATCTGCACAGTAAGGCCCAACGAGGATATCGGCCAGGCGATCGAAGCCGTCTGCCGACGGCACGGCTTTGACCACGCCTCGATCCAGGGCATCGGCAGCCTGGTCGGCGCGGATTTCGACGATGGCTCGGCTGTCTCCTCCTATGCGACGGAAGTTCTCGTCACGGGCGCCGTCCGCTCCGGTCGTTGCACGCTCGACATCGCGCTGGTCGGCATGGACGGTGTGATATCAGCAGGTCGCCTTCGCCGCGACGCTAACCCCGTCTGCGTGACGTTCGAACTGCTGGTTGTCGCATCCGATGAGAAATCTGCCTAGTTGAGGATGCTGACCACGCTGTGTGCCGTGTCGCTGCGGCCCCACGTGGTCGACCGTTGATCAGGATCATCCGAAATTTAGGTTTCACGACCCGGTCAGAGCGGTTTTCGGATCCATTTTGCCAGGACGCCAACGATGCCTTCCCGGAACGACAGCACCGCGACAACGAAGATGATGCCCTGGCCGATCGTGACCCAGTCGCCGAATGTCGCGAGGTAGTTCTGCATCGTGACGATGACTGCCGCGCCGACGATCGGTCCGAACACCGTGCCCATGCCGCCCAACAGCGTCATCAGCACGACTTCGCCGGACATCGTCCAGTAGACGTCGGTAAGCGACGCCAACTGGAACACGATGGCCTTGGTTGCGCCGGCGACGCCGGCGAGCGTGGCCGACAGCACGAATACGGCGAGCTTGTAGCGGTTGACCCGATACCCCAGCGAGATCGCGCGCGGCTCGTTCTCGCGGATCGCCTTCAACACCTGGCCAAACGGCGAATGGATGATCCGATAGATCAGCAATATGCCGGCGAAGAAGATGGCCAGCACGAAGAAATAGAGAACTTCGCTCGAACGGAGGTCGATCAGCCCGAACAGATGGCCGCGCGGCACGGCCTGGATGCCGTCCTCGCCGCCGGTAAACGCCGCCTGCAGCGAGAAGAAATAGATCATCTGCGCAAAAGCCAGCGTCACCATGGCGAAATAGATGCCGTGGCGGCGAATGGCGAGCGAGCCGATGGCGAGACCGAGCACGGCTGCCACCAGCGTGCCCGCGATAATGGCAAGCTCAGGCGTCAGGCCCCACACCTTTGCTGCATGGGCCGAGACGTAGCTCGCCATGCCGAAATAGGCTGCGTGGCCGAAGGACAGGAGACCGCCGAAGCCGAGCAACAGGTTGAAGGCGCAGGCAAACAGCGCGAAGCACAGCACCTTCATGACAAAGATCGGATAGAGCAGAAATGGAGCGGCGACGAGGAAGACGAACAGCGCGGCGAAGATCGCAAGGTGATGACGGGGCATGCCCGCAGCGCCGACGGACGTTATGGCCGCCATAGCGATCGGGTTGGTGTCGGTTGTCATCACACACTCCGTCCAAACAGACCCGCGGGCTTGACCAACAGCACGAGCGCCATGATGACAAAGATCACCACCGCCGAGCCTTCCGGATAGAATACGCGGGTCAGCCCCTCGATCAGCCCGAGCCCGAAGCCGGTGAGGATCGAGCCCAGGATCGAGCCCATGCCGCCGATGACGACGACGGCGAAGACGACAATGATCAGGTCTGCCCCCATGTTCGGATTGACTGCGTATATCGGCGCGGCGAGCACGCCGGCGAAACCCGCGAGTGCGACGCCGAAACCATAGGTGAGCGTGACCAGCAGCGGCACGTTGATGCCGAACGCGCCGACCATGGTCGGGTTCTCGGTCGCGGCCCTGAGATAGGCGCCAAGCCGGGTCTTTTCGATGATGAACCAGGTCGCAAGGCACACGATGAGGGAAGCCACGATCACCCAGGCGCGCGAATTCGGCAGGTACATGAAGCCGAGATTGTACCCGCCGTTCAGAAGCGGCGGCGGCGGGTACGGCAGGCCGGATACGCCGAAAAACTGGCGGAAGAAGCCGACGATGATCAGCGCCAGGCCGAATGTGAGAAGCAGCCCGTAGAGATGGTCGAGGTGATAGAGCCGTCGGATCAGGACGCGCTCAAGCACGATGCCGGTGACGCCGACAATCGGCGGGACGATGAACACAGCCCACCAGTAACCGACGCCAAGATAGTTGAGCAGCATCCAGGCGCCGAAGGCGCCCAGCATGTACTGGGCGCCATGCGTGAAATTGATGATGTTCAGGAGACCGAAGATGACCGCCAGCCCGAGGCTCAGAACCGCATAGAAGGAGCCATTGATCAGCCCGAGCAGCAATTGCCCGAACAGGACCTGAGGCGGAATTCCAAGCAGTTCGAACATGGTCGCTCCAGCTGACTTGTCGACAAAACAACGCGCCGAGCTGTTCGGCGCATCGTTGGCGAGGCTCGCTTACTTGACGAGCGAACAGCCGCCTTCGGCGAGCGGGCGGAACGCCTTGTCGGCCGGAATGGTGGCCACCGTCTCGAAATAGTCCCATGGAGCCTTCGATTGGTCCGGCTTCTTGACGCGGAACAGATACATGTCGTGCAGCTTGCGCCCGTCGGCGCGGATGGTGCCCTTGCCGAACAGCGGATCCTCGGTCGGCATTTCCTTCATTTTGGCCATCACCTTGGCCGCATCCTTGTCGCCGACGGCCTCGACGGCCTTAAGATAATGCAGGACAGAAGCGTAGACTCCGGCCTCGATCATCGAAGGCTTTTGTCCGGCATTCCGCTCCTGGAAACGGGCAGAGAACTCCCGCGTTTGATCGTTCTTGTCCCAGTAGAACGCGCTGGTGAGCACGAGGCCTTGCGCCACTTCGAGGCCAAGTGCATGCACGTCGTTGATGAACATCAGCAGGGCGGCGAGCGCCTGGCCTCCCTGGGTGATGCCAAATTCCGACGCCTGCTTGACCGCGTTGATCGTGTCGCCGCCGGCATTGGCGAGGCCGACGACCTTGGCGCCCGACCCTTGCGCCTGCAGCAGGAAGGACGAAAAATCCTGGCCGGGGAAAGGATGACGGACGGCGCCGAGAACCTTGCCGCCCGATGCTTCGACGACCGCCGTCGTATCGCGCTCGAGCGCGTGGCCGAAGGCGTAGTCGGCTGTGACGAAGAACCAGCTGTCGCCGCCCTGTGCGACCATGGCCGAGCCCGTGCCGTTGGCAAGCGCCCAGGTGTCGTAGGTCCAGTGGACGGTGTTGGGCGAACAGGCTTTGCCGGTGAGGTCGGACGAGGCCGGACCCGAGGCGAGGAAGATCTTGTTCTTCTCCTTGGTGATCTCGTTGACGGCGAGCGCCACCGACGAGGTTGGCACATCGGCGATTACATCGACGTTTTCGGTGTCGTACCACTGGCGGGCGATGTTCGAGCCGACGTCCGGCTTGTTCTGGTGGTCGGCGGAGACGATCGACACATTGATGCCCTTGTCCGTCGCCTTGAAGTCTTCGACCGCCATCTGGGCCGCGATGACCGAGCCTTCGCCAGCGATGTCTGCATAGATGCCGGAACGGTCATTCAGAACGCCGATCTTGACATCTGTGGCGTAGGCCGCGCCGGCCATCAGCAGGCTCGCCGTCGAAGCCAGGACAAATCCCATTTTTTTCATCGCTACTTCCCTCCGATTGGGGCGCAACGCGCCGTTGATGATGTCTAGACGCCGAGATAGGCGTGCAGCTTGTCGATGTTGGCGTCGAGTTCGTGGTTGGGGATGGTGTCGATCACGCGCCCCTGTTCCACCACGTAGTGACGGTCCGCGACCAACGCGGCGAAATGAAAATTCTGTTCGACGAGCACGATCGTGAATCCCTCGTTCTTGAGCCGGGCAATGGTGCGGCCGATCTGCTGCACGATGACCGGCGCAAGCCCTTCGGTCGGCTCGTCGAGCAGCAAGAGCTTGGCGCCCGTCCGCAAGATCCGGCCGATGGCGAGCATCTGCTGTTCGCCACCCGATAACTTGGTGCCTTGGCTCGAAAGCCGTTCCTCCAGGTTCGGGAAGAGCTCGAAAATCTGCTCGACGGTGAGCCCACCGGGCCGCACCTGCGGCGGCAGCATCAAATTCTCCTCGACAGAGAGGCTGGAAAAGATCGCCCGTTCCTCGGGGCAGTAGGCGATGCCCATCTGTGCGATCAACCGCGACGGCAGCTTGATCGTTTCCCGACCTTCATAGGTGACCGAGCCCGAGCGCCTGGAAAGAATTCCCATGATCGCCTTCAGCGTCGTCGTCTTGCCGGCGCCATTGCGGCCGAGCAGCGTCACCACTTCACCTTCGCCAACCTCGAAACTGACGCCGTGAAGCACATGGCTCTCGCCGTACCAGCCCTGCAGGCCATCGACGCGAAGCAGGGGTCTCGTAGAGGGGCCAGCAGCCGGCCTGCTTGCAAGTTCAACTTCAGGCATGTCCGGCCCCGATATAGGCTTCGATAACGCGCGGATCCTTGGAAACCGCAGCATAGTCGCCTTCGGCGAGGACTTTGCCGCGAGCGAGCACAGTGATGCGGTTCGACAGCGAGGCGACGACCGACAGATTGTGCTCGACCATCAAAATGGTGCGGTTCTTGGAGATGCGCCGGATCAGCGCCGAGATGCGCTCGATGTCTTCCTGCGCCATGCCGGCCATGGGCTCGTCGAGAAGCAGCATTTCAGGGTTCAGCGCCAGCGTCGTCGCGATTTCAAGCGCGCGCTTGCGGCCATAGGACAGATCGCTGGCGCGGATGTCTGAAAACGCGGTCAGGCCGACATCGGCGAGAAGCGCCGCACCCTCGCCATCGAACTTGGAGAGCACTTTTTCGGAGCGCCAGAAATCGAAACTGTCGCCGCGCCGGCGCTGCAGCGCGATGCGGACATTCTCGAGTGCTGTCATGTGCGGAAACACCGCCGATATCTGAAAGGAGCGCACAAGGCCCAGCCGCGCGATGTAGGCCGGCTGCATCCTGGTGATGTCGCGGCCTTGGTAGCGGATCGCGCCGCGCGTTGGCTGGAGGAATTTGGTCAGCAGGTTGAAGAGGGTCGTCTTGCCTGCGCCGTTGGGGCCGATCAGCGCGTGGACCGATCCTCGCTCCACCGTCAGGTTGACATTGTTGACAGCGACAAAGCCCCCAAATTCCTTAGTCAATCCCGCTGCTTCGAGGATCGCTCCGGAATTCATGCGCGGCAGCCCTCGCCGGTCATCGGCGTGAAAACGTGGAACCGCGCTGCGAGGCCATCCGCCCCCGGGGTGACTTCCATGGTTTCCTCCCGTGGCACTTCCGCCCGCAACAAACGACCTAATGCACATCGCGTCAAGGCCGCAATTACCGGCGCCGTGGCACGGAGCCTTCGATCATTTTCGAATTGCAATGTCGAAGCGGCGCCAACGACCGGCGAGACGTGCCGGGATCCGAACCCAACCCCAATCCGAACCCATCCGGCCGAGCAGTTCGAAATTCCGCCCCGACTGATTGGGCCGACTGATTAGATGAATGCGAAAAGCTTAGCTGCGCTGGCTTGAGTTGGGGTTTTCCCGGTCTGCCCGGGTGATCTTGCCTTTCGACGCTTTCGATCCGCCGCCCCATTCCTGGGCGTTCCTGGCTTGGGCGCCGCCCTTGGCCGGTTGCTTGGCCTTGTCGCTGCCGCTTGCCCTCTTTCCCGATACAGGCTGGTTGGTTTTCGCAGACAAGTTTGTCTTTGCCATGTGTCACTCCTCTCGATGGTCGCAGCCATTATTGTCCGCCTCCGGGGCAGGGCGTCGGTTAGTCCTTGCCACGCCTTGGATCCTTGCCGGCAGCCTGGCTGCTCTTTTGCGGCTTGTCCTTCTTGTCCTGATTGCCAGCGCGGTTGCCGCCGTGCTCGCTGCTCGATCCCTTGACGGCTTTTGTGTCCTGAAGCTTCGTAGCCATTCTGGTTCTCCTTTGGTCCCTAGTTGAACTCGCCTGACGCAGCGATTGTTCCCGCCGGGAACATATCGACCCTTCGAGAGTTGGCCCGGGAGAACCGCACTGCAATGAACGCGAGGAAGGGGATTGCCGTCGGAGCTTTTTGAAGGATGACCTTCGCTTTCGAGAAGTGTTGCAGATGAAAATTGCCCAGATCGCCCCCCTTACCGAAGCCGTGCCGCCGCGGACCTATGGCGGGACCGAGCGGATAGTCTCATATCTGACTGAGGAGCTTGTTCGACAGGGGCATGACGTGACCTTGTTCGCCAGCGGTGATTCACGCACCTCTGCCGAATTGGTCCCGTGTTGCGATATTGCATTGCGCCTGAATCCCAGGGTTCGGCACGACATTCCCCACCACGTGACGATGCTTGAAAAGGTGCGCAGGCGGGCCGATGAATTCGATGTGCTGCATTTTCACATCGATATTCTTCACTTCCCCGTACTCCGGGACTTTGCCCAGCGAACCGCTACGACACTTCATGGACGGCTCGACCTCCCGGACCTGGCGCAGCTTTACGCGATGTTCGATGACATTCCGCTGGTCTCGATTTCCTACGACCAACGTTGGCCCATGCCGCCGGTCAATTGGGCGGGCACGGTGTACCACGGGCTGCCACGCGACCTTCTTCCTTTTCGCCCGAAAGCCTCGGGCTATCTCGCATTCCTCGGCCGCATCTCACCGGAAAAGGGGCCGGAAACGGCCATTGAAATCGCAGCGCGTACCGGTATGCCGCTGAAGATCGCCGCCAAGATCGACAAGGTAGACCAATCATATTGGAAAGAGAGGGTGGAACCCCAGTTGCTTCGACATTCGAACGTGGAATTCATCGGCGAGATCGACGAACGGCAAAAAGCAGACTTTTTGGGTAATGCGGCAGCGCTCTTATTCCCCATCGACTGGCCGGAACCCTTCGGACTCGTAACCATCGAGGCGATGGCCTGTGGCACGCCTGTGATAGCGTTTAGGCGCGGCGCCGTTCCGGAGGTCGTCGACGACGGCGTGTCCGGGTTGATCGTCGACACGCTCGACGAAGCTGTGGACGCGGTACGGCGGATAAACGGCCTCGATCGTGCACAGGTGCGACGGACTTTTGAAGAGCGATTCACGGTCGAGCGCATGTGCCGCGACTATGCAGCGATCTATGGCTCGCTCTCGGACGACATAACGACCGCACTTGGTTCTCAAAACAAGCGCGCTAAAAATGCCGCAATGATGACTATGTCTACCTGACCGAGCAAGGAGACGGCTCGGCTGCTCGGATCAGCGCCTGAGCCGCCTTGGTCGCTTCTGAACGGAAGGTTGACCATGACCACTCAACTCGAAGACCGCAAGATTGATCCAGCCGTGGCGCTGCCGGCAATCGACGAAACGGCACCGCGCGAGCCGCATCGGCAATTTGCGCTGAAACACGAGGATTGTTTCGTCGTCGCAGACAGCTACGGCGACATACGCGGCACCGGCGACGGGCTTTTCCGCGACGACACGCGTGTATTGTCGCGCTTCCGTCTGTTCATTGGCGGCCGGATGCCGTCGCTGCTCGGCGCCTCGCTGTCGCAGGACAACATCCTATTCACCGCCAATCTTACCAATCTAGCCACTATCGGGCCGAATGGCAGCGAAGCATTGCCGGGCGTCGTCCACGTCGATCGGACGCGGTTCATCTGGCAGGACCGCATGTTCGAACGCATCAAGTTCACCAACTACTCCGCGCGCGAGGTGGTTCTGCCGGTCCGGCTCGACTTCGACGCCGATTTCCGTGACATGTTCGAGGTGCGCGGCACTACGCGTAGCCGCCGCGGTCGCGCGCATGACGCACTGGTCGGCGAGGCGAGCGTAACGTTCCGATATGAAGGCCTCGACAATGTGGCTCGTCAATCGGTCATCGCATTCTCGATCAAGCCCGATCAGGTGCACCCCGATCACGCCGATTTCCTCATTGTCGTGGCAAGGCGTGACAGCAGAGCATTGTACCTGGAGGTCGGCCACAGCGAAGAAACCCCCTCCAGCGACCGCTTTCGCGCGGCCGCTGCGCGAGCCCGCTTCGCCATGCGCTCAAAGCGCCGGCAGGGCGCCACCGTCTTCAGCTCCGGGCGCGTGTTCAATGACTGGCTGACACGCACACGCGCCGACATCGCGCTGCTGACGACCGATCTGGAGACCGGGCCATACCCGTATGCCGGCATCCCTTGGTTTTCGACGGCTTTCGGCCGCGACGGCGTCATTTCCGCCTTGCAGATGCTTTGGCTCAATCCGGACCTTGCTCGTGGGGTCCTGGCCTTCCTTGCCCACTATCAATCGACCGAGACCTCTGTATTCGACGATGCGGAGCCTGGCAAAATCATGCATGAAACCCGCAAGGGGGAAATGGCCGTGCTGCGCGAGCTGCCGTTCGGCCGCTACTATGGCGGCGTCGACACCACGCCACTCTATGTCTATCTGGCTTCGTCCTACGCCGATCGCACCGGAGACGAGGCGTTCGTCGATCGCATGTGGAACTCCCTGGGCGCTGCCACTGCCTGGATGGAAGAGGTCGGAGCCCGCAACGGAGAAGGCTTTGTCACCTACAACCGGGCGGCCGACACGGGTCTGTTCAACCAAGGCTGGAAGGACAGTTCCGATGCCATCTTCCATGCCGACGGCACGATCCCCAAAGGACCGATCGCATTGGTCGAGGTGCAAGGTTATGCCTTCGCCGCATATCAGGGAATGGCGGCGCTGGCCGCCAGGCGCGGCGACGACGCAAAGGCGGCGCACTGGAGCGCCCTGGCAGAGAGGATCCGTCAGGCGGTGGAGACGCATTTCTGGATGCCGGACCGCGATTTCTATGCTTTGGCAATCGACGGAGAAGGCAAGCAATGCGCGGTTCGCACGTCCAATGCCGGTCACCTGCTTTACGTCGGGCTGCCGTCGGCGGAACGGGCTCAGTCAGTCGCCACCCAGCTGCTCTCTGCTCATCTCCATAGCGGTTGGGGCGTTCGCACACTGGCCGACGACGAGATCCCATTCAACCCGATGTCATATCATAATGGCTCGATCTGGCCGCACGACACCGCGCTCTGCGCCTCCGGTCTCGCCCGCTATCACGAGCGCGACAGCGTCGTGAAGCTGATGAGCGGTATGTTCGAGGCGGCGGTCCGTTTCAATATGCGGCTGCCAGAGCTGTTCTGCGGCTTTACGCGTGCCGCCAGCGATTCACCGGTGGCCTACCCGGTCGCCTGTCTGCCGCAGGCGTGGTCGGCTGGCGCCGCTTTCATGATGCTGCAGGCTTGCCTGGGCATTCGGGTTGACGGCTGGAAACGCGAAATCACCGTCGAACGCCCGCGGCTGCCGATCGGCATCGACAACATCGTTATCCGCCACCTGGCCATCGGCGAGGCGAAAGTCGATCTCATCTTCGAGCGCATTGGCGACCGCGTTGTGTGTTATCTCGACCACCGCCATGAGGGTCTGGTGCCTCTGGTGGTGCGCTCATAACGCAGGCTCCCCATGCGCTCCGTGATGGACACTGCCATCAATGACCACGGCGCAACTGAAACCTGCGCCGATCGCCAGCGCACCGACTATAGGGTGGTACCTGCGGCATCTGCGAGCGCTGGATTGAGTCGCGCCTGGGTGAGCCCTCGACCAGGGTAAGTCGCAATCTGAAGGAATGGCATACACAGCCAGCGCAGCGCAAAACCTGTACGCCGAATCCGCCTGAAGCTCCTTCGGAGCTTTGGCTTTTCGAGCGCATTGATTGGTCGTGAGTTTAGTTGGTCTTCAACTGGCCGACGCGGTTTTCGGCAATCCAGCGAGCGGCAAGCACCAATGCGCCCATACTGAAATCCTTGCCGTGTTTGGCCACCATTTCTTCCGACAGCTTGGCGAGCCGTTCGAAGAATTCGTCCTTGCTCTCGCCCTCGGGGGTGGGTTCGGTTTGCATTTTGTGCTCCTTTTGCATGCGGCCTGCCTTTGCTATTTGAACATCTGTGCGGGAAAGGTGACGATCGCGGCGGTGCCGTCGGCTGAGCCCACTGCCAGGTGGCGTCCGTCGCCGGACCAGGCAAGCGCGGTCACCGCGCTGCCCAGCGGCCTGACGAGGAGTTCGTCTCGCGCGCCGATCTGGGCGATGGTGATCCGGCCGTTGGCATAGCCGGCCGCAATCAGTTTTTTCTCCGGGTGCGCAGCCACTGTCTCGACCGGAGCCAGCCCGGCGCGGCCAGTCTCCAGCGCGCCCGAGGTGTCGCCGTCAAGTGGCGGAGCGGTCATCGACCAGCCGGCGATCCGGAAGGCGCCCGACGCAAACAGCGCATGCTCCGGCCGGCTCCAGCACAGTGTCCGGACCGGCGATGGAAATCCCTCGACGATGCCGTAGCGATCATCGGTCATGCTGACCAGGGCAAAGCCGCCTGTTTCGAGTCCACAGGCCAGCCATGTGCCGTCTCCACTCCAGCGGATCGATACCGGGCGCGCCGAAAAAGAAACGTCGCGTATCGGGGTAGCGTCGCCGTCGACCGCCCAGATCGACAATCCGTCGCCTAGGCCATGGGCGAGGCGCCTTCCGCCTGGCGAAAAGGCAAGCGCACCCGTGGACGGTGTCGCATCATCGTGTCGCAGTCGTACCGCATCGCCTTGGCCGCGTGCCAGGAAGACATCCTGGCCGTTGCTGACGGCTGTGATGGCCGTCCGGGGGTTGTGGTCGACGGCGACGACCGGCCCGTCGATCTTCACCAGCGTCTCCATCACATTGCCGTTCGCGGCCAGATGCACCGCTTCGCCAGCCGCCGTTCCAACGAGGAAGCCGAAGGAAAGGTAGCTGGCGAGCGGGACGTCTCCATCCCCCAACGCAGCGGTGGCGATCAATGGTGCCGGTGGCTTCTCCCGCGGGCGGATCGTCGTCTGGCCGAGATCGCCGCTCACCCTGATCCGCGATTCCGGCGGCTCCTGGTCCGCGACTGCGGCTATGGCGACCGTTCCGTCGACGCTGGTGTATGCGACAGCCGAGCCATCGGCGCTGAAGCGCAGGTCGGCGATCGCCGACGGGCGACGCCAGCTTCGCGCCAGCAGGTCGAACAAGGTCAGGTTCTGTATCGCGTGCTGGTTCATGACCATTCCCTTCGTCAATTACCCACCTTCGCCGCGAGGCTGCGGTCGACGTCCTCGACGTCGGCTTCCGCGGCGGCGATGCGTTGCTCGCACCTCGCGCCTTCCTGCATGACCGCGGCGGCTCTCTCCTCCGCCTCATGCAAATCCTGCACCAGTTGCGCGCTGGCGCCGCTCCTGCCGATTTCGAGTTCCAGGCGCAGCACATCCATCTCGATACCGGCGCGTATCTGATTGAGCCGCAGCGCCTCGGCAGTCAGCGCGGAGACGTTGGCGACAAGATCGAGCCGGCGGGCGAGCAACATGTCACGCCTGGTCGTTTGCCCCATCGGATCCTCCATCATTTTTCGGTCCCAGCCGTCGGTCCGGGTGGTTTTTCGAAAGCCGACAGCGATTTGGGCAATGTGCCGGCCTGCGACTGGAACTGTTTTTCGGCCGTTTCGATGTGGCTCTTGAGCTGATCCCAGATGTCGACGCGGATCATCGATGTCGTATCGCCGGTAAGGCGCTCGATCTCCTCGACGCGGAACTGCCGCGACAGCGAAACGCCGGAAAACACGAAGTCGCGCAACAGGATCGCATGGTTCTCGATGAACAGATGGATCATCGGATGCGTTTCCGTGGTGACGCCGCCGGCGGCAAGCTCGGCCCGGATGAAGTCCTGGAAGTGACTCTGGAGGCGATGTTGGCTCTCGCCCATGAAGCGCATGACAAAGACCAGATCGCGGGGCATCAGCCTGACAAGATCGCCGGTGACGCCATCAACCTGGCTGGACATTGGCTCGGGCTGCCTCCGGCTGTCTTTGTCGTTCGCCACGGCTTTTCTCCAGTGCGAGGCCCGTCCGTGAACCATCACCCTCAAATAGTAGAGAAAGGAGAAGAATAAAATAGATGATGTGTGTTTTTCAAATTTGCTGCGAAGCTAACTTGATATATCGCAATTGCGAATAGATATCAAATATTACATGCGTACGTTACAACTGTAAAGGAACGTTACAGTTGCCGTCCTCTTCATGCGCCGAAAGGGGCGGCGATTTGTTTTTAGCGTCAGGCACGGGCGCCATTTTCAAATTGGCACGGCGCTTGCTTTATACATTTCCACAAGAAGCCCATCGCGCTTTTGACGCGGTGCCAAAAGAACGAAGGAACGGAGGAAGCAGGTCACGTCCGCTTCGATACGCCCATCGCATATGCGGTTGGCGCCGCGGTCCCTGTAAGACTCTAACACCTTTGCCGCGATCCACTTGAATGGCCGGACCATGAGTCGCGCCTGAATGCGCAACCCTTTGTCGTGCCGTTCGCACTCTCACTTGCGGCGCTGTGCGCCGCTTCATGCCGGGGTCAAGGGACCTGCGGCTCAAACCTGGTGGAGGCTTATGACCATGACGTCTCTGACGCTCAACAAGATTACCTCGCAACGCGGAATTTCCGTCGGCGAGGCAACCAAGAAGATTGCCGATCTCGGCTGGAATCCTTCCTACGTCCAGGAAGCGGTGACGTTTCCGACGGACTACAAGATCAACAAGACGCCGCGCGACCCGATGAAGCAGGTTTTGCGGTCGTACTTTCCGATGCAGGAAGAGAAGGACAACCGGGTCTACGGCGCGCTGGATGCGGCGCTGCGCGGCGACATGTTCCGCAATGTGGAACCGCGCTGGGTCGAGTGGATGAAACTCTTTCTGGCGATCATTCCCTTCCCGGAAATCTCGGCTGCCCGCTCGATGGCGATGGTCGCCCGTATCGCTCCTGGCGAGGAACTCAGGACCGGCTTCACGATGCAGATGATCGACGAGTTCCGGCATTCGACGATCCAGATGAACCTGAAGAAATGGTACATGGAGAACTACATCGATCCGGCTGGCTTCGACATCACCGAGGAAGCCTTCGGAAAATGCTACGCCACGACCATCGGCCGGCAGTTCGCTGAAGGCTTCATCACCGGCGACACCATGACTGCCGCCTGCATGTACCTGACCGTGGTGGCCGAAACCGCCTTTACCAACACGCTCTTTGTCGCCATGCCGTCGGAAGCCGCCCGCAACGGCGACTATGCGCTGCCGACCGTCTTCCTGTCGGTGCAGTCCGACGAGAGCCGGCATATCGGTAATGGCCACTCACTGCTGATGGCGGCGCTCAAGGAGCCGGAAAATCACCTCTTGCTCGAGCGCGACCTGCGCTATGCCTTCTGGCAGAACCACGCGATCGTCGATGCGGCCATCGGCACCTTCATCGAATACGGCACCACCAACCGCGACAAGAACAAGGAGTCTTACGCGGAAATGTGGCACCGCTGGATCTATGAGGATTACTACCGCACCTACATGCTGCCGCTCGAGAAATACGGCATCAAGGTCCATCACGACGACGTCCAGGCAGCCTGGGAACGCATTACCAAGAAGAACTATGTCCACAAGGTCGGACAGTTCTTCGCGGTCGGCTGGCCGGTCAATTTCTGGCGCATCGAAGCCCAGACCGACAAGGACTTCGAGTGGTTCGAGCACAAATATCCGGGCTGGTACGCCGAATTCGGCGACTTCTGGAAATGGTACGCCAAGCTCAGCCACAAGGGCGAGAAGGTGCTGCTGTTCAACAGCGACGTCGGCTATGTCTATCCACATCGCTGCTGGTCCTGCCTTGTTCCCTGCCTGATCCGCGAGGATATGGTGGTCGGCGAGATCGACGGCCAGTTGCACACCTTCGCCCACGAACTCGACAAGTGGACTGCCACCGTGGCGTTCGCCGACGAATATCAGGGCCGTCCGACACCCGCGATGGGCCGCTTCAGCGGCAAGCGCGAATGGGAGACGCTCTATGACGGCTGGGATCTGGCCGATGCCATCAAGGACCTGAACTTCGTCCGCTCTGACGGCAAGACGCTGGTCCCGCAGCCGCATATGCGTTTCGCCGACAAGGAGATGTGGACGCTGGACGACGTGCGCGGCAACAAGCTCGGGTCGCCGCTCAACGCGCTGCGTGCCATGTCACCCGCGGACCGTGAGAAGCACCTGGCGGAATACCGGGCCGGCTTCACGATCACCCCCTGCAACTGATCAGGCCAAAGGGGGGCGGGTTCGTCCCGCCCCTTCCTTTCACTGGAGGTCCGTATGTCGGAAACCCACACGGTCAGGCTCAGCCCGGTCGGCGTCGAATTTGATGTCGAAAATGGCGAAACGGTACTCAACGCCGCTTTCCGCCAGGGCATCGCCCTGCCGCACGGCTGCAAGGAAGGGCAATGCTCGGCCTGCAAGAGCGTGTTGCTCGAAGGCGAAGTCGACATGCTGAAATACTCGACTTTCGCGCTGAACGACATGGAGAAGGAGAGCGGCCACGTCCTTTTGTGCCGCTGCATCGCCTACTCCGATCTGGAAGTCGAGCTTCTCAACTACGACGAGGAGATTTTGGCGAAAGCGATCGCCGTGAAGACGTTCAACGGCCGGATTGCTCTGATCGAGCACCTGACCCACGACATTCGCGGCATCGAGATCGAACTCGGCTCGCCGATAAAGTTCTGGGCGGGGCAATATGTCGACATCACGGTTACCACGGAAAAAGGGGAGACGATTACGCGCTCGTTCTCCATGGCAAATACGCCGGACCAAACCGAAAAACTCTGCTTCATCATCAAAAAATACCCTGAGGGAAAGTTCTCTGGAGAACTCGATTCCGGAGGAATCAAGGTTGGAGCTGAAGTCACCGTCGTCGGACCCTACGGAACCTGTTTCCGTCGGGAAGAACGGCAAGGACCCCTAGTCCTGGTCGGCGCCGGCTCGGGCATGTCGCCGATCTGGTCGATCCTCAACGACCATCTGAAGAGCGGCGAGAAACGTCCGGTCTATTTTTTCTACGGTGCCAGGACCCGCAACGACCTGTTCTATCTTGACAGGATCGCCGAGCTGATCGGCCAGCATTCGGATGTCACTTTCATTCCCGTGCTGTCGCACGCGACTGAGGACGCCGAATGGGAAGGCGAACGCGGTTTCGTACACCAGAGTGTCGACGCCAAGCTCAAGCAACTTGCGGTCGACGGGCAGGGCGATGTCCATGCCTGTGGCCCGCCACCGATGATTGATGCGCTTCAGCCGGTTCTATTCATGAACGGGTTCGAGACTGAGCGGATCTTCTTCGACAAGTTCACCACATCGACAGGTGCTACGCCGACCCACTGAGGGACGGCCACGCAACTGCAACCACAACTGCAACAAGGGAGTGAAGACTATGCCAGCTATCTCGAGTTCAGTCGGATCCGGAGCCGCCGGCGCGGCGATCTTTGCCGATTCCGACAGCCGGAAGTACCGGTATTTCGACCCGAAGGGCCAGCGCGCCACGCACTACGAAGACATGACGGTCGACGTACAGCCTGACCCGGAGCGTTACCTGATCCAGGACTGGATCATCTCCTTTGCCGACGGCAAGGGCGCTTATGTCAAGCAGAACACTGCTGCGCAGAGCTCCAACTGGCATGCCTTTCGCGCCCCCGATCAGGAGTGGGAACGCACGCACTACCAGCGCCAGTCGAAAATCGAGACGATGGTGCAGAGCGTCATCAACAACGCCCGCAAGTCCGGCGCGCCCAAGACCTTCGACAAGGCCTGGGTCAAGATCCTGCAGACGCAGCTCGGCGCCTGGAAACATGCCGAATTCGGGCTCGGCACCTCGCTGATGCAGGCGCAGCGTTACGGCTACACCCAGATGATCAACAACGCGACGCTGACCAACTCGTCCTACAAGCTGCGGCTTGCCCAGGACATCACGCTCTACCTCGCCGAGATCGGCATGGACCTTCCCGGCTGGGACGACGAACTCGGCAAGAAGACCTGGCTCGAGGACAACAACTGGCAAGGTACCCGCGAGGCGGTCGAAACCATCATGGGCGCGAGCGACTATCTCGAACAGTATTTCGCCATCAACATCGTCTTCGAGCCGCTGGTCGGGGAAGCATTCCGCTCAGGCTTCCTGATGCAGATCGCCGCCGCCAACCACGACTTCATAACGCCTGCGGTGATCTCGGCAGCCGAGGCCGACTACGAACGCAACCTCGCCAACACGATCGACCTCATGCACATGCTCGCCAACGACGAGAAGCACGGCGCGGCGAACAAGAAGCTCTTCCAGGGCTGGGTCGAGAAACACGGCGCGCTCGCCGACAAGGCAGCCACCGGCCTGCAGCCGATCTGGTCGATGCCGCATTCCAAGCCGGTCGCATTTGCGGATGTCCGTGCCAAATCCGAGGAACGGATTGGTCAGATACTCCGCGAACTTGGCCTCAAGCGCTGACACAGGGAGAAACCGTCATGTCAACTGCAGCACGCGACGCATCGCAATCCAACATCTTCAGGGCGATGAAGGACATCACCTTCGAACAGACGATTTCGCATCAGTGCGGCGTCACCATGAACGACTCGGTGGAAGCCAGGGCCATCGCTGAATTCATGGGCCTGAAGCCGAACGTAACCGTAACCTACCAACCGGCGATGATCCGGATCGATGGCACCGGCAAGCTGATCTTCAAGATGGATGAAATCAGCGAATATCTCGGCCGCGAGATGACGGCGGAAACCTTCGAGGTCAACAGCTCCACCCACTACGGGCGGATGGTGCGCATCGACGACAACACCGTGATCTTGTTCGGCAACATGGACGAGATGTTCGAATACATCGAATAGCCGGCAAAAAATCAGGCGTGCCGCCTGATTGCGGCACGCCGAACCGATCAACACGCATTTTGCGGAGGAAAGAATGTTTAGGACACCGGAAGGTAAGGACATTTTCGTGGTCGACGGCCACACCCATTTCTGGGACGGCAGCCCGGAGAACCAGAAGAATATTCACGGCAAGCAGTTCATCGATTGCTTCTACGCCTATCATACCGGGCTCAGCCCCAAGGAACAGCTGTGGGAGAAGAGCAAGTTTGAGAAGTACTCGGCCGAGAATCTCTACAACGACCTGTTCATCGACGGGCCGGATGACATCGCGATTTTCCAGACCACGTCACTAAGCGATTTCTACAAGACCGGCTTCGGCTGCATCAAGCGCACCTCGGAGATCGCCAAGAGGTATCCCGGCCGTTTCATTGTGAATGGGGCGTTTGACCCGCGCGATGGCGAAAAAGCGCTCGAATACATCCATTTCATGAAAGAGACTTACGACATTAAAGGCGTGAAGATGTACACCGCCGAGTGGAACGGCGCGTCGAAAGGCTGGCGGCTGAACGACTCCGAGGCCTACAAATGCTTCGAGCTCTGCGACAAGCTCGGCATCAGGAACATCCACGTCCACAAGGGTCCGACGATAATCCCGCTCAGCAAGGATGCGTTTGACGTACACGACGTGGATCATGCTGCTACGGATTTCCAGGGCCTCAACTGGATCGTGGAGCATTGCGGCTTACCGCGCCTCGATGATTTCTGCTGGATCGCGACCCAGGAGACCAATGTCTACGCCGGGCTCGCGGTGGCACTGCCCTTTATTCATTCGCGTCCGCGCTATTTCGGCGAGGTGATCGCCGAGCTGCTGTTCTGGATCGGCCCGGAGAAGATCCTGTTCGGTTCCGACTACGCGATCTGGACGCCGCGTTGGCTGGTCGAAAAGCTCTGGGCCTATCAGATTCCAGAGGACATCGCCGCCGAGCGCGGCGTGCAGTTGACCGACGAGATCAAGGAAAAGATCCTCGGCCTCAACGCTGCCCGCCTCTACGACATCGACATCGAAGCCCGGAAGGCGGAATTCGCCAACTCGCCTTTTAGCATCGCCGCGGAGTAGGAACGATGGCAACCGCCTTTTCCGGTAGCCGCGAGAATGAGCTCTGGCGACGCCTTGGTGAGGTCAACGATCCGGAGCTCGACGAATCGATCACCGAGATGGGCTTCGTCGAGCTCGCCGCAGTCGCCGACGACGGCGGCGTGCAGGTCGAGTTTCGCCTGCCGACCTACTGGTGCTCGCCCAACTTCGCTTTCCTTATGCTGGACGGCGTCTGCAAATCGCTCGACCAGCTTTCGTGGTCGCCTGCCTATCGGGTGAAGTTGCACGACCATATGTTCGCGGAGGAGGTAAATCGCGGCATAGAGGCTGGCAAGGCATTCGGCGAGATCTTTGGCGAACTTGCTGGCGACCTCGATCTCGCAGGTCTGCGGGAAACGTTTGCGATGAAGGCGTTCAAGCGACGCCAGGAGGCAGTCTTGCGCGGCCTCCGGCAGCACGGTCTGACAGATCGGGAAATCCTCGGCATGGACCTGCCGGCGTACGACGTCGCGCGGTTCGAACCCGGCGAAGCGGCCAAACAGAAGCCGAGGTATAGGTCGGCTCTGCTTGAACGCTTTCCCGACCGCCGGGCGGATGAGCCTGTCTTCGTGACATGGGAAGGGCAACCGATACCGGCCCATGCACTCAGTGCGCATCTCGCCGAGCTGCGCAGTGTGCGTATCAACATGGAGTTCAACGGCGCGCTTTGCCGTGGGCTCAAGCAGACCAGATACAAGGAGCTGGATGTGGTCGACGGCGAACCGACACTGGTCGATTTCATCATGGATCGCGTGCCGGCACGAGCCACGCCGACCGCCTGAAGCAGAGCCGAAAACAACGGCCTCCCTCGCACAGGCCCCTAACCAACAACCCGCCCGTAAGGCGGAAGGAGGAATCATGCCCAAAATAATGCTTCACAACTCCGACGCCCGCCGCGCTCTCGCCCGTGGCGTCTTTCGACTGGCCGCTGCCGTCGAGCCTACGCTCGGCCCCAAAGGCATGAACGCCATGATCGATCGGCCGATCGGCACGCCGATGGTGACCCGTGACGGCGTCAGCATCGCCTCCGAGATCGAATTGCACGACCGTTTCGAAAACATGGGCGCGCAGGTCGTTCGCGAAGTGTCGATGCAAACCAACGAGGTCGCCGGCGACGGTACCACGACTGCCATCGTGCTCGCCAACGCTCTCATCCAGGGCGGTGTGGAGGCGAATGAACGCGGCGCGAAATCCGTCGATCTGTGCAAGGGCATCGACCTTGCCGTGACAGCGGTGGTGGCGGCGCTCAAGGCTTCGGCCAAACCGGCTAAGGGCAACGGCATTCTCGCCTCGGTCGCCAACATTGCGGCGACCAATGCCAAGCTTGGCGCACTGGTGGCGGAAGCCCACCAGCGGGTGGGGGCCGAAGGCGTCATCACCACGGACTTCAGCGTCACCACCGAGACCACGCTCGATGTGGTCGAGGGCATGTCCTTCGACCGCGGCTATCTCTCTCATCACATGGTGACTGACCAGGAGAAGATGGAGGCTGTTCTCGAACGGCCGTACATCCTGATGACCGATCTCAAGATCAAGCAGCCCGAGGCGCTTGATGCGGCTCGCCGCATTGCCGCCGAGGATGGTCGGCCGCTGCTGATCGTGTCCGAGGAAATGTCGCCGGAAGTTGTGGTGACGCTGCTCGGTAAGCAAGGACCTGGAAAATACCTCGTTGTCCATCCGCCGGAATATGGCCATTGGCGCAAGGCGATGATGGAGGATCTGGCGATCATCACCGGCGGCAAGGTGATCGCGCGCGACCTCGGCGGTCGGCTGGAGGACATCAGCGCCGACGATCTCGGAACGGCTGACCGGGTGAAGACCAGTTCGTCCTACACCTCGATCATCCGCGGCGGCGGCGACCACGCGGCAATCGCGTCGCGTCGCGCTCAGGTGCAGCGGCAGTTTGAAGCTTCGCCGCCGAATATCGATCAGGACAAGTTGCGCGAACGCCTGGCCAAGCTTTCCGGCGGCACCGCGATTCTCTATGCCGGCGGTGTCACGCCGGTCGAGCAGAAGCGAACCATTCAGCTCATCGAGGATTCGCTGAATGCGGTGCGCGCCGCATCCGAAGAGGGCGTGGTCGCCGGAGGTGGCTCGGCGCTTGCCCAGATCGCGCCGCTGCTCGACAGGGTGGCGGCAGACGTCGATGGCGATGTCGCCGAAGGCGTGCGCCTGGTGCGATCGGTGCTGTCGCGGCCGCTCTGGCGCATAGCCGTCAATGCCGGCGCCGATCCCGAGGCGGTCGTGGCGGAAGTCACGCGCATCAACGGCGGCTACGGCTACAACGCGTCTCTCGGCAGCTACCAGAACATGTTCGAGGCAGGGATCATTGATCCGGTCCGCGTCACCTACACAGCACTCGCCAACGCAGCTTCGGTGGCGACGCTGATCCTGACCACCGAAACGCTGATCGGCCATCTCGCCGAGGACGAGGACCCGACGGCCGGACCGGCTCGCGGTGGCGGCTCTGAAAAACTCGGCCGCGCCTGAAGCAATCCGAACAATCTCGACGTTGAAAGGATACGACGATGAAAGCTGCCAGACTGTACGAATACGACCCGCGTATGAATGTCCAGCTCAGGGTCGAGGAGGTCAAGGCGCCGACCATTACCGCTCCCGACGAGGTCATAGTGCGGGTAGGTGCTGCCGGCCTCTGCCGCACCGACCTCCACATCATCGAGGGTGTGTGGAAGCCGACCATGGATCCAGAGGGGACGCTGCTGCCTTACATCATGGGCCATGAAAATGCAGGCTGGGTCGAGGAGGTCGGCAGCGGCGTCAGGTCGGTCAAGCGCGGTGACGCCGTGATCTGCCACCCCTTCCGCTCGTGCGGCATCTGCCTCAACTGCCGCCACGGCGAGGATATGTACTGCGATAACGGCCAATTTCCGGGCCTCGGCATGAACGGCGGTTTCGCGGAGTATTTCATCACCAGCGAGCGTTCGTTGATCAAGCTGAACGCCAACGTCACACCGATCGAGGTGGCGCCGCTTGCCGACGCCGGCATCACCGCTTATCGCGCCGCCAAGCGCGCCGCCAAGCTGCTGCGACCAGGGAGCTATTGTGTGCTGCTCGGCATAGGCGGGCTCGGCCACATCGCGCTGCAATCGCTGCACGCGATCTCGGGCTGCCGCATCATCGCCGTCGATCGCGAGCCGGCAGCACAGGTGCTGGCCAAGGATCTTGGCGCCGACTTCGTCCTCGATGGCGGACCGAACGTCATCGAGGAGGTCAGCCAGATCACCGGCGGGGGCGCCCATGTGGTCATCGATTTCGTCGGCGAGCTCGGCGTCGAAAACATCTGCTGGAAGATGGTGCGCAAGGGCGGGCAACTGTTCGTCGTCGGCTATGGCGGCAATATCAATGTGCCGACCGCCCATCTCGTCATCGAGGAGATCAACATCGGCGGCAGCCTGGTCGGCAATTTCACCGAGCTTGTCGAATTGATGGAGCTCAACGCCGACGGCAAGGTGAAGATGCACTACACCGAATACAACCTTGCCAGCATCAACACCGCGCTCGACGATTTCAAGAACCGTCGGTTCACCGGTCGCGGCGTCATCGTGCCCTGAAATATATGGGCCGGATTCGCGCGGTCGGGTGCGGTGTCCGGTCACATCAAGAGGGAGAGAAAGGGTCCGGGCGGCAAGATCGGCGCGGCTGTGGTGATTTCGCTGACCATTGGCATGACTTTCCCCAGCCAGTGGCGCGAATGCCGCGCGGCGCTTTTGTGCCGGTGACGGGTTCTGATCCTAGAGGAAACCGCGGCGGATGCCGTATTGGTCGAGTTTGCGATAGAGCGTCGGCCGGGAAATGCCGAGCCGCCGCGCGACCCGACTGAGATTGCCGCCCTCGGCTGCCAATGCGTTCTTCATCGCCTGGCGTTCCGCCTCGACGAGTGTGCCTCCAGGCGACTCGGCCGACAGGGTCTTGCCATCATCGGACGTGGCGCTGGGCGCCGCGATTTCACCGGGGAGATCGTGGAGCCCGATATCTCGGCCCCGCGCCAGGACATGCAACCGCCCGATGAGGTTCTTCAGTTCGCGTACATTGCCCGGCCATTGATAGGCGAGCAGGGCATCGAGCGCTTCTCGCGAAAATTCCAGCGGGTCCTCGCCCGCTGCGGTGGCGATCTGCCGGTTGAAATGTTCGACCAGCAGCAGCACATCCTCGCCGCGCTCGCGCAGCGGTGGAACAGTGATCGAAACCGCGCCAATTCGATAGTAGAGATCGCGGCGGAATCGGCCTGCGGCAATCTCCTGCTTGAGATCGCGATTGGTCGAGGCGACCAGGCGCACATCCACCGGGCGGCCCCGGCTGTCGCCAATGCGGTTGACCACGCGCTCTTCCAGGACACGCAGTAGGAACGGCTGGATCTCGAGCGGCAATTCGCCGATCTCGTCGAGACTGAGGACGCCGCCATGGGCGAGCTCGAAAACCCCCGGTTTGCCTTCACGCGAGGCGCCGGTAAAGGCGCCGGCGACATGGCCGAACAACTCGCTGCCGAACAGGTCCCTGGTGATCGCCCCGCAATTCATGGCGATGAATGGGTCGTTCGCCGTGCGCCGGCTGCCGGCATGGACAAGCCGCGCAAACAGCTCTTTCCCGACCCCTGTTTCACCCTCGACCAACAGCGATGTTACGCTGCTCGACCGGGCGACGCGGCAGGCGACGTCGATGGCGGCATGCAGCGCTTCGCTTTCGCCGACGATCATGGCGACAGCATCCTGAAGATGCTTGTTCACTTCCCGCTGGACCACCGCCGCACTGGAGACTGCCGGCACGGAAGGGAATACCAGCGCCGCGCCGCGGAGGTCGCCATCGAGCTTGAGCGGGGTGATATGGCAGGATCGCAGATGGGCCGGCAGCGCCCTGGCAAGGTCGGCTTCGGAGCCGGAGGACGGAAGGTTCATCAGCCAGCGGCCACGGCCTGGCTCCATCGGGCCGTCCATCATCTCAGTGGCCTCGCCATCAGGCACATTGTTGCAGAAGATGGCACGACCGCGGTGGTCGACGATTACCAGCCCGTCCTTTCGGCGGTAGCCGGGAGCCGATGAAATGAAAGCTTCGAGCAGGCGCGTGCGCTGTTCCTGCTGCTGTTCGGCCAATGCCTTTTCGATCTGCCGGGCTGTCGCGGCGACGAGCGCGGTGTTGTGCGGCCTGAAGATCGGCGAATAGCCTGACAGGTCGACCACACCGATGATCTTGCCGTCCAGCGGGTCGCGAATCGGCGCGCCGGCGCAGGTCCAGGATTTGATGCCGGCACAGAAATGCTCGGCCGCATGCACGAAAGTCGGCTCGCCGGTCCACAGCGCCGTACCGATGCCGTTCGTCCCGACGGCATCCTCGTTCCATTTGCCACCGATGGCAAGGTGGATATCCATGCCGTCATGCAGCGTCTTCTTGTCGCCGATGGCGTCGATCAGCACGCCGTCGCTGTCGGCCAGAACCAGCATCGCGCCGGTCCCGTCCAGTAACTGGCCAAGCGAGGCGAACGACCGCCGCGCCGCCGAAAGCAGTTCTGCATTGGCCCGGGTAAGATATTCGATTGCGTCGCGATCACTGCTCAGCGGTGCTTCAATGCCTTGAGCGTTGATGCCGCCGGTGACACTGCGGTACCAGGAATCGTGAATGAGGGAGCGGACGTGGCTTGGGTGGACTGGATCGCCGGCGCATTTGGGCTCGTCAGCCAGAAAACTTTCCCAGGCGCGCATGGTGGCACGCTCGTCATAGTCGATGTCGCTCAGAGCCATTTGGCCGGTGGCCAGCGACCTACGCGCCGGAAGCGCATCGATCTTCATCTGATTGGGGGCTATCTCGCGTTTCATTCAGTCATCACAGAACCTTTGAGGTATGCCATTTCTGTATGCTGTCGCGTTCGTAGGAAGCACGCCCATGCCTGTCGCTCAGTCGATGCCGAGTTTCGCGCCGATGTCGGCGGCAAGCTGCTCTTCGGTGTAGGTGGTGGCGAGGCGGGATCCGTCCATGTCGGCAAGCGCCTCGGCAACGATTTCGTCGACCGGCGAGAAGAAGCCATTCTGCTTTGTTGCCAGCACGAAGACCTGGTCGCCGCCGCGGTCGCGGATATCGCCGATGTGATGAAGTTGGCGGCCGGTGTTCCGATCCTTCGAAATGACGCGGCCGTTCATGGTGACTTGGATGGACGGCTTGGCCTCGGCAACCGGTGCCGCGCCGCCACCGACATGGATGATCAGGCCTTCCGCCTTTGGTTGCTGTCGTGGCTTCCTGGAAGCTGAATAGCCGCCACCGCTGATCTGATCGGCAAGACGGACGATGGTCGAGCGGTTCTGCTCGATCAGTCTTTTGACTTGTGCGTCCTCGCGCCGCGGGCCATCCCGCTTGGAGATAATCTCGACCATGAATCCTCCCAGATCCGCTCCGCGTCGCCGTTTCTACGGCTCAATTCTTCTTTTGCAGTGAACCCTACACCGCCTCGGCGAAGTTCGCCATTCATATCAAGATAGCGCCAAAATTTGCTTTGCTGGTAGCAGGCGGCTGCTACACGGGATTTCAGATAATCGGAACGCCCGCTTGCTCAGATGCACGCCGCTGCCATGCCGGCCTCGGCATGCGGCTTGGCCTCATTGAGGCGGCGGTGAAAGGCGAGAGGCTCGACTTGCGACGGACTATCTGCTCGCCAGCGTCGCTACAAGATCGCTGAAACGCTCGCCCTGGATGCTGACATGCTGGCGCAGGAGCGTGCGCGCCTGCTCCGCGTCGCCGGCGAGGATTGCTTCCACGATCGCGCCATGCTCGGTGAACGACGTGGCAACGCGGTTGCGAACGCGCAGTTGGAGGCGCCTGTAGGGCTGCAGGCGGCGGTGCAGGGCGACGCACTGCTCGGCCAGAAAACCGCTGTGGCTGGCAGCGTAGATAGCTTTGTGAAAGCGCTCGTTATCGTAATAATAGGCGTCGCTGTCGCCGGCCGAAGACGAACGCTCGCAATCTGCATGCGCGGCCAGGATCGTGGTGCGATCGGCATCGGTGAACCGTCGCGCGGCCAGCGAACCGGCCAAGCCTTCAAGTTCCGCCATCACCTCGAACATTTCGAAAATGCGGTGCGGTCCCGGATCGATCACCACGGCACCCCGGCGCGGCCGGATCTCCACCAGCCCGATTGCGTTCAACTGCATCAGCGCCTCGCGCACCGGCGTCCTCGAGACGCCGAAGCGTGTTGCCAATTGCACCTCGTCCAGTCGTGCACCGGGGGCGAAGTCGTTCGAGATTATGCCGTTTTCAATCTCGTCACGTAGGCGCTGAACGACATTCTCCGACATTTTCTGGGCCTTCCAATGCAGCACAATAAATCTTGTATGCAAGAACGTTGACTTTGCGCACAAGAACGTTTAAGAACAATACCACGAAAGGCAAGTCGGACACAAATGGGTGGACGCATCCGGGCACCGGCACGCGTCGAGGCCGCGCGGCGGGTCTGCTTGCGCCGATTTCGATTTTTTTGCCAGGAGGGACTCCGACATGGCAGGCATCTCGTTCTTTAGCGATATGGTGCAAAGCATTACCGATCGCGGCCGCAGGCTGGTTGCGGCAGGCGCGCGCAGCGAACCGGTCCAAGCCGAGACGAATATCGAAACACTCTGCGACATGCTGTTGTCGAGCCGGGGCGAGGCCTCGGGCATGGCATTGGCCGCAGAGGTCCTTCGGCGCTGGGCCCAACTGGACGCGGCCGGTCAGCAAGACTTCGTGCGCATGCTGCACGAACAGTTCGGCCCAGACATCGCCAAGCTTGACAAAGCCATCGAGCGCTACCGCAGCGACAGGAGCTCGGACGCCGTCATCGAACTGCACCAGGCCGCCGAGCCGCGTCGCCAGGAACTGGTGCGCAGACTGAACCTGGCCCCCAAAGGCACGGCAAGGCTGGTGGAGATGCGCGAGCGCCTATTAGCCATGAAGGATGCGACGGAACCGTTTCGCGCCGTCGATGCCGACTTCGCCCACCTGTTCGGCTCATGGTTCAACCGCGGTTTTCTGACCCTGCGTCCGATCGACTGGTCGACGCCGGCCGACATCCTGGAGAAGATCATCAGATACGAGGCGGTGCATGAAATCGCCGGCTGGGAGGAACTGCGGCGGAGGCTAGCTCCAGCCGACCGCAGATGCTTTGCGTTCTTCCACCCGCGTCTCGCAGATGATCCGCTGATCTTCGTCGAGGTTGCGCTGACCAGGGCGATTCCCTCCGCCATCGCTGATGTGCTCGATGTAAACCGTTCGCCGATCACGGCCCAGGACGCCACCACCGCTGTCTTCTATTCTATCTCCAACTGCCAGGACGGACTGCGTGGCATCTCTTTCGGGAATTTTCTGATCAAGCAGGTGGTGGAGGATTTGCGCCGCGACCTGCCCGGCTTGAAGACCTTCGTGACGCTGTCGCCGGTTCCGGGTTTCGCTGGCTGGCTGGCAAGACTGCGCAAGGCGGCCGATGCCAGCCTCGATGATCGGACCCTCAAGACGCTCGAGCTGCTGGACGATCCGGGCTGGGCGGACAATCCGCAGAAGGCACAGGCCGTTGAAGCGGTGCTTCTCCCGCTCGCCGCACGCTATTTCATTAGGGAACGGGCCACCGGCAGACGGCCGGTCGATCCTGTGGCGCGTTTTCATTTGGGCAACGGCGCTCGCCTTGAACGGCTGAACTTCCTCGCCGATCGCTCCGCCAAGGCGATGCGGCAGTCCCACGGCTTGATGGTCAACTACTTTTACAAGTTGGACGACATCGAGGCGAACCACGAAGCCTTGGCGCAGCATGGCGAAATAGCCGCTTCGCCGGAGGTGAGAAAACTGGCGGCAACCGCTTCGACCGACACCGATATCGCGGCCCCGATTCGTCGACGCCGCACAGAAATGCAGAAAACCTAACAAGCAGATTGGGAGGAGTTCAATGAGCAATCATCTGTTCGACGCCATGCGAGCATCCGCCAAGTCAGGCGAGTCGATTTTCATCGAGACTATTGATGGTCAGCGTTGGACCTATGCAGATGCGCTGCGGCTCTCCGGACAGATCGCCAGCGCAATTGATGTGCTCGGCGTTCGCCCGGGCGACCGCGTCGCGGTCCAGGTGGACAAGAGCCCGCAGGCTCTGATGCTCTATCTCGCATGCGTGCGCTGCGGGGCGATCTATCTGCCGCTGAATACCGCCTATACGCTGACTGAACTCGACTATTTTATCGGTGACGCGGAACCGCGGCTCGTCATCGTCTCCTCGAAGTCGCGAACTGATGTCGAGAGGATCGCGCACGGCTACGGCGCGATTGTCGAAACGCTCGATGCGGACGGCGCCGGGTCGCTCATGGAGTTGGCCCGGGACGAGTCTGACGATTTTCTCGACGCGGCGCGCGCGCCTGACGATCTCGCCGCGATCCTGTACACATCTGGAACCACCGGCCGTTCCAAGGGCGCAATGCTGACGCACGACAACCTTTTGTCCAATGCAATAGCACTGCGCGAATGCTGGCAGGTGACGGCAGCCGACCGGCTGATCCACGCGCTGCCGATTTTTCACACGCATGGGCTCTTCGTGGCGACCAATGTCACGCTCATCGCCGGCGCCTCGATGTTTCTGCTGCCAAAGTTCGATCCGGAGGAAATCCTTTCTCTGATGCCGCGGGCGACGCTGATGATGGGCGTGCCGACCTTCTATGTCCGGTTGCTGCAGCATGAGGGCCTGAACCGGGAGACGGTCGCCAACATCAGGCTGTTCATCTCCGGCTCGGCGCCGTTGCTCGCTGAAACGCACGCCGCATTCAAGCAGCGCACCGGTCACGCCATCCTCGAACGCTACGGCATGACCGAAACCAACATGAACACCTCAAACCCCTATGACGGCGAGCGAAGGGCAGGGACAGTAGGTTTCCCACTCCCGGGCGTGTCGGTGAGGGTCACCGATCCGGCCACCGGCGAGACGCTCGGACCAGGCAAAACCGGCATGATCGAGATCAAGGGCCCGAACGTTTTCCGGGGTTATTGGCGGATGCCTGAAAAGACCGCGGCGGAGTTCACCAAGGACGGCCATTTCATCAGCGGCGATCTCGGCAAGATCGATGAGGCAGGCTATCTCCACATCGTCGGCCGCGACAAGGACCTGGTGATCTCCGGCGGCTACAACATCTACCCGAAGGAGGTCGAGGGTGAGATCGATCAACTCGACGGTGTCGCCGAGAGTGCGGTCATCGGCATTGCACATCCGGATTTCGGCGAGGGGGTGACGGCCATCGTGGTGCTCAAGCCCGGTGCCACAATGGACGAAAAGGCGGTGCTGAACGCGCTGCGCGACCGCCTTGCGCGCTACAAGCAGCCGAAACGGGTGATCTTCGCCGAGGACCTTCCGCGCAATACCATGGGAAAGGTGCAGAAGAACCTTCTGCGCGACCGGTTCAGCAACCTTTACATGCCCGCCTCCTAGAGCATGATGCCGAAAAGTGTGAAGCGGTTTTCGGACGACATCATGCTCTATCTCTTTGATTTAGAACCAGATTCAGATTTCAGGTCAACTCCTGAAATCATCCGGCTCTAGGAGGCGCTGACGACCCTGCGTTGGTGCTTGGGAGCGAGACCAACGCAGGCTGATCTACCACCGATGGAAATGAGAACGGGCGCCTGAAGGCGTTTCCCGAGGGAGGAAGCTATGAACATTCAGATTCTGTCGATTGCGCTGCTGATCGGCATGTTCGTGATCGCCACCATGCAGCCGATCAACATGGGCGCGCTCGCCTTCGCATGCGCCTTTCTGGTCGGCTCGCTCGTCATGGCTATGAAGCCGGCGGAAATATTTGCTGGCTTCCCGAGCGATCTCTTCCTGACATTGGTCGGCATTACTTACCTGTTCGCCATCGCCCAGATCAACGGTACTATCGATTGGCTGGTCGAGGGCGCGGTCAAACTGGTGCGCGGGCATGTGGCCTGGATTCCCTGGGTCATGTTCCTGGTCGCGGCCGTCATCACCGGCTTCGGTGCGCTCGGACCTGCGGCGGTCGCCATCCTGGCCCCGGTGGCGCTGGGTTTTGCGTTCCAGTACCGCATCAATCCGGTCATGATGGGATTGATGGTTATTCACGGTGCACAGGCGGGCGGCTTTTCGCCGATCAGCGTCTATGGCGGCATCACCAACCAGATCGTCGAAAAGGCGGGGTTGCCGTTCGCGCCGACATCACTGTTTCTCTCCAGCTTCTTCTTCAACCTGGCCATCGCCGTCCTCGTATTCTTCGTCTTCGGCGGCTCGAAGGTGCTGCGTAAGTATTCGGTCGCGTCGGGACCGCTGCCTGACCTCCACCCCGAAGGCGTGACGCAGTCAATCGTCGGCCACGGCGGCACGCCGGCTACTCCGATCAGCCATCACGTCTTTGAGGAGCAGACAAAAAATGTGTCGGCGCTTTCCGGCCTGACTACGGAAAGGCTGACGACATTAGTCGGCCTAACCGCGCTCGCGGTCGGCGCACTTGTCTTCAAGTTCAATGTCGGCCTGGTGGCGATCACCGTCGCGGTCGCGCTCGCGCTCCTCTCGCCGAAGACCCAAAAGGCAGCGATCGACAAGGTCAGCTGGTCGACGGTGCTCCTGATCGCCGGCATCATCACCTATGTCGGCGTCATGGAGAAGATCGGCACGATCGACTACGTCGCCCAAGGCATTTCAAGCCTGGGCATGCCGCTGCTGGTTGCACTCCTCCTCTGCTTCACCGGCGCCATTGTATCGGCATTCGCCTCGTCCACGGCATTGCTGGGAGCCATCATTCCACTGGCCGTGCCCTTCCTCCTGCAGGGACAGATCAGTGCCATAGGTGTGGTTGCGGCGATCGCGATCTCCACCACCATCGTCGACACCAGCCCGTTTTCGACCAACGGTGCGCTGGTCGTCGCCAATGCCCGGGAAGCAGAGCGCGAGGGCGTGCTGAAGACGTTGCTGATCTACAGCGCGCTTATCGCCATCATCGGCCCTGTCATCGCCTGGCTGGTTTTCGTGGTCCCCGGTTTGGTTTGAACGGTCGGCCAATCAGTCTGGCCGCTCCGGTGCAATTTGACCGGCGGCCAGGCTTGACCCGAAATGATCTGATCGGCGGCGGCGCAGGCGGAGCTGATTGCCTATCAAGGCAGCCGTTTGGCCGATAGCGCCGCCGCCCGCCCTGCCTGGCGGGCCGTCGCTGCTCATGCGGCGGGTGAGGGCGCGTAGCGGCTGCCCAGCGAATAGCGGCTGCCGACATAGGTGAGCTTGTTGACGGTGGCGACCGCCGCGCCCGACCAGGTCCGCCGATGCAGGAGCAGGCAGGGGTCGCCGGGTCGGATCATCAAATGGCGGGCCGCCATCTCTTCTGCGGCGACGGCCGAGATCACATGCTCCACTTCCGTCAGCGGCGTCGCCCGCTGCAGGTAGTCGTAAGTGGTGGTCGCCACGAAATCTTGCCGATGGTAGTCGGGTGCGAGCGCCGGATTGACAAAGCGTTCCTCGAGCTGGACGGGCACATCGTCTTCGAAATGCACGATGATCGAATGGGCGACCGGTCTGCGGCGCGTGAACTCGAAGGCGACGACGAGGTCCAGCGCCGGATTGCGGATCTTCTCGAGGACGATGACCTCGGCCCTGTGGCGTGCGCCGCGCGCGGCGATCTCGCCGGCGATGTTCCTGATTTCGATGAGGGCCGATTGCGGTTTCGGCGGCGCCACAAAGGTGCCTACGCCCTGGATACGCAGCAGGTGGCCTTCCGAGGTCAGTTCCCTCAGCGCCCGGTGCACCGTCATCCTCGAGACGCCGAGCGTGCTGACCAGCTCGTTTTCGGAAGGCAGCCTGCGGTCCTTCGGCCAGTTGCCGCTGCCGATATTGCCAAGCACGTAGTCCTTGACCTTTTCGTAGAGCGGCCCGGCGGTTTCGGTAAGCCTGATCATCGTCCGCTCTCCATCCGGACGATGGTCTTCAACCCGCCGCTCACGCCGGCGATCAGGCGCTGGTAAGCGGCGGGAATTTCGCCGATCGCGATCTCGTCGGACACGAAGCGCGACAGCGCGGGCGCGAGATCGCCAAGCATCGAGACGGCCGGCGCAAGCTCGTCGGCGAAGGCGTGGCAGCCGACAAGCGCGATCTCGCGCTCGACCAGCAAGTTGGGGTCGAGGTCGAGGCGGCCATGCGAAATGCCGACCAGCGCCAGCGTGCCGCCGCCGGCCAAGACATCGAGCAGCCGCGCCATCACCGCCACGCTGCCCGTCGCGTCGATGGCATGGCGCGGATTGGGGGCATGGCGCAGATTGGGATCACAGGGCAGGGCGTCCAGGTCGACGACGGTCGCGCCGCTCACCTCGGCCACAAGCTCCGCACGCGCTGCATTGCGGTCGGCGACGAGCACCGGTCTCTCGCTGCGCCGCGACAGGAGCAGCGCCGCCAGCCCGCCGATCGGGCCGCAACCGGCAATAAGCACCGGCGCCCCGGCCGGCGCCGACAGCCGCCGCACTGCGTGCAGGGCGACCGCCAGCGGCTCCGCCATGGCGGCGATTGCGGGATCGAGCATGGGGTCGTGGCGCACAAGCAGCCGCGCCGGCAGCTGCGTCTCTTCCGCGAAGCCGCCGTCGCAGACCTCGCCTACAAAGCCCAGTGTGGCACAGACATTATGCCGGCCGCCGCGGCAAGCAGGGCATTCGCCGCACCAGAAGCGCGAATCGGCCACAACCGGGTCTCCGAGCGCAAACTGGGACACGCCGGCCCCCACGGCAGTCACTTCGCCAGCGAACTCATGTCCGGCGACGCTCGGCGCGCGGCTGATCCACTGACCGGTCCGGAAGTTGTGGAGGTCGGAGCCGCAAATGCCGGCGGCCGTCACCTTGAGCCGCACCCAGCCAGGCGCTGGTTCGCCGGGAGATGGCACGTCCTCAACCCGCAAATCACCCGCCGCATGGAGTCTGGCCGCCTTCATCGTCCGCTACCGCGCCAAATATCGGTCGCGCACGTCGGAGACGGCGTGTTCATGCGAGGAGAAGCCTTCATAGCGGGCAAGTGTGCGGGCATGGCGCGCGAATTCCGGATAGGCCGCGGCCGTCACGTAGCCGATCGAAGAGCGTTTGACGAAATCCGTGACCGAGAGCGGTCCACAAGTACGCGCCCAGCGACTGGTCGGCAGCACGGCGTTGGGGCCTAGCCCGAAATTGCCGATCGAGACCGGCGTGTGCGGTCCCATCAGGATCTCGGCAGCTTCGGTGATGTGGCCAAGGTGCGCGAAGGGGTCGGTGGAGAGGATCTCCAGGTGCTCCGGTGCGTAGTCGTTGATGAAGCGGTAGCTCTCCTCGATCGAGGCCGTCAGCACAATGCCGCCACAGGCGCCGGTCAGGACCGCGGTGGAGAACGCGACCCGTTGCTCGCTCATGCGCGCCCAGTGCTCCGGCAGCGCCGCCAGTGCCTCCTCCGCCACGCGGCGGCTGTGGGTCACCAGATAGGCAGACGAGTCCGGTCCGTGCTCCGCCTCGATGAGGAGGTCGAGCGCGGCCAGCCCGCCATGCACGCTGTCGTCGGCGAGGATGATCGCTTCGGACGGGCCGGCGGGAAGGCCAGGGTCGATGACGCCGGCGAGCAGCCGCTTGGCCGCAACCACCCAGGGGCTGCCCGGACCGACGATCTTGAGCGCGGCCGTGACCGTCTCTGTGCCGTAGGCGACTGCGGCCACCGCCTGCGCGCCGCCGCATTTGTAGACCGTTTCGACGCCGGCGAGGCGCGCCGCAACCAGCGTCGCTGCGTCCACCGAACCATCGGGCGCCGGCGGCGTGACGATGGCAAGCTCCGGGACGCCCGCCACCACTGCGGGCACTGCGGTCATCATTGTCACCGAAGGGAACGCCCCTTTGCCGCGCGGGACATAGAGCGCCACCGAGCGGATCGGCGTGAAGCGGTCGCCGGCAAAGGCGCCGGGCCGCATTTCCTTGAGCCACATCGCTTCCGGTTTCTGCTCTTCGTGGAAATGCCGGATGTTGTCGATGCCGAAGCGAATGGCGGCGATCACGTCCTCGTCGACCATGCCGAAGGCGGCGTCGAACTCGGTGGGGCTGACCTTCAGTCGCCTGGCATCGAGATCTGCCTTGTCAAAGTCGCGGGCGAAGCGAACGAGCGCGGCGTCGCCTTCTGTTCGGACCGCCTCGATGATCGGTGCGGCCTTCTCCATAAAGCCAGAGAGATCGGTCTCTGAGCGCCGCATCAATGCCGAACGAGCGGCGGCGTCGAGTTGGCTCAGATCGTGGAATGATACGTTTGGCATAGGATTTCCTTTGCGGCCCGACGAGCCGGCTTTCCTCATTTCGATTTCAGGAAGATGTCGAGCCCGACCAGCCTGTCGAGCAGGAAAACGGCGACGGCCGAGCAGGCGATGAAGACCACGGAGATCGCGGCGAGATCCGGCGTGATGATCGAGCGGATGGAGTTGTAGATCAGCACCGGCAGCGTCACGATGCGGGCATCGACGAGCAGCAGGCTGACCAGGAATTCGTTGAGCGCAAGGATGAACATCAGCAGCGAGCCGGTGATCACCCCCGGCATGACCGCCGGCAAGGTGACGGAGAAGAACACCTGGAGCGGCGGCGCGCCGCAATTGGCGGCGGCCAGTTCAAGGTCCGGGTCAAGCCCGGTGGCGCTCGCCGTCACCGCCCAGATCATGAAGGGCAGGTTGATGACGCAGCAGGCGATGCCGACTGGCCAGAGCTGGCCGAGAATGCCGGCGTTGCCGAAGATCAGCATGAGGCCGATGCCCGATCCGATCAGCGGGATGGTGAATGGCAGCAGCAGATAGATCTGGATCGTCTTCTCAAAACGCACCGCATATTTCGCCAGCGCGATACCGGCCAGCGTGCCCACTGGAATGGCAACGATCGTGCAGACCGTCGCGACCTGGAGCGTGCGCAGGAAAGCGTTGCGCAGGTCGGAGGCCTGCGAAATACGCGCGTACCACCGCAGCGACAGTCCATCCGGCGGAAACGTAATGATGTTGCCGCCGGTAAAGGAAGCGCCGAGCACAACGATCGTCGGCGCCGAAAGCGTCACCAGGGCGATCGTCACCAGGGTCCACAGGACAATCGATTTGCTGCGCGAGCCGATCACGCCCGCGACCTCCCCATGGCGAGCGTTCCGGCTCCAAACAGCGCGAACACCAAGCCGACAAGGATTGACCCGAGAGCGACCAGCATAAGCGCCAGCATCGCGCCGAGACCCTGGTCGGAGGTGCGGAAGAACTGGTCGTAGATGGCGTTGGCGATAAAGTCCTGCGAGCCGCCGCCAAGGATCGCAGGGACTGCGAAATCGGTGAGCGAAAGCGTCAGCACCACCACGCCGGCGCCGACGAAGCCTGGACGAGCGAGTGGCAGCACGACGTGGATGAACGTGCGAACCCAGTTCGCGCCGAGCGATCCAGCGGCTGCTTCCAACTCTTCGGGAATGGCGGTGAGTGCCGGCGCCAGCATCAGTACGGCAAACGGCAGCATGTATTGCACGAGGCCGAACAGCACGGCGGGGTAGTTATAGATGAGCCGCATCGGGGCCACCCCGACAAGGCCGAGCGCCTCGTTCACCATGCCCTGGTTGCCGAGGATGATCAGCCAGCCATAGGCACGCACCACCTGGCCGATGAAGAACGGCAGGAACAGCGCGATCAGCAGGAATTTGCGCAATCCCGGCGAACGCGTGCGCACCATCAGATAGGCGTAGGGAAAGGCGAAGACGAGCGTCACCGCGGTGACGATCAGGGCGGCAACGAGGCTGCGCTGCGCGACGACCAGGAACAGTGGCTCGGTCAGCGCGCGGCGGAAATTGGCGATGGAATAGTCGTCGGAGAACTGGAAGGTGGTGGTGTCTAGCGTGCGCAGGCTGGCATCCGCGATCTGGATGAGACCAAGCACGAGCAGCCCGACAAGCAGCACCGCCGGAAGCAGCATCAGATAGGGCGTAGCGCGCCTGAACCGCGCCGGCCAGATAGCGGCGGCAACGCCTTCCAACGCATCCATGATGCGCCATGTCAGGGGATAGGCTGTCCTGGCTGCCCGCATGAAAATCCGTATCCGACGTCGTCAAGGAGCCGGTGCCGCGCTAGAGCAATTCCAGGAAAAGTGTATAGCGGTTTTCCGTCCGGAATTGCGTAAAAACAAAGAGTTAGCGCAGCACCGGCCGACCGGCGTCAGCCCTGCATGATCGCCTTGAACTTGGAAAACCACTCGCTCTCATTCTCGACCTGGATCTTCGACGAGATGCGGATGAGGCGCTGGAAATCCGCTTCGGTGGTCGGATAGGACGGATCGCCCACCAGATCCTTCGGCGGCGTGAGGCCCGGCACCACGCCCGGCAAGCCAAGCCCGTCCAGCCAGATCTGCTGGGCTTCCTTGGTCAAGGCGTGATTGATGTACTGCTTGGCCCAGTAGAGTTCGTTTTCCGGCAGGCCCTTGGGGATCCACAGACCGTCAGTGTCGAATTTTGCACCCTCTTCCGGCACCACCCATTCGATTTTGACGCCGTTCTTGCGCGCCTCCCGGGCGTTGGTCGAGATGGTGCAGGCGGCGTCGATCTCGCCGTTCTGGAACCAGGTGGTGAAGTCGGGATCCTCGCCCAGCAGCGGCTGCTGTGCCTTCATCTTGGTGATGAAATCCCACGCCGGCTGCATGTTGCCGGGAATGTCCTCCAGCTTGCCACCACCGGCGACCTGGGCGGGGAAATGGAAGCCGATGCCGTCATTGTAGAAGGCAAGCCGACCCTTGAACTTCGGGTCGAGCAGATCTTTCCAGGACTTGGGCGGTCCATCCGGGAATGCCGCAGGCCGATAGGCAAGCACATAGACATAACCGTAGGTATTGACGATCGGGAAGCCTTCCAGGCCGGCCGGCTTGGCAAGGTCCGTCACATTGGCGAGGTTCGGCAGGTCGGAGAGGTCTTCCGTCACGCCGCGCAGTGCCGATTTCGTGGCATTGGTGGTGGTGTCCCAGTTGATATGGATCGGCGGGACGCGTTTCTGCGCTACGGCCGCCCAGACCTTGGGCTGAATCTCGTTGTCTTCGGTCAGGTCGTGACGGACAGCAATCCCCGTCATTTTGGTGAAGCTGTCGGACACGCCAGCCTTCAAACTATCCACCCAGCTGCCGCCCCAGGCGCGCACGATGATCTCCGCCGGCTTTTCCGGCTCCTGCGCATAGGCGCCGCGCAGGCCGAGCGCCGAGGCGCCGCCAAGCGCGGCGGTGGCCTGAAGGAAGGTTCTGCGGGAAAGATGGGATATCTTCGGCTTAAAGCGCTTCATCTGCATTCTCCTCTGGGTTTGACCGGTTTCCGGTTCTATCGAAAAACAAGCATGTCCCTGGCGTTCCACCCCAGGAACACGCTTTCGCCTATGTCGAACTGCGTGTGCGCGGCGGGATCATGGTCGAAAACGCGAATGACCTCGTCGCCAATCGCGGCGCAGGCGACCTCGTAGACCATGCGCTCGCCTTCGAAGATGGTGTCGGTGACAGTTCCGGCCAGCATGCAATCGAGCTTCGACAGCTGCGCAGCATCGCCGGCGAGACGGATCTGTTCGGCGCGGATCGCTCCCGATGCCTTGTCGCCCTCGGCAGGCGGATTGACCGGATCGCCGACCTTTCCGGCAAGCATCAGATCGCCCCGAAAGATAGAGACGTCGCCCGCTTCCGATACGGCCCGTACCGTGCCGGCAATGAAGTTGGTGACGCCGATGAAATTGGCGACGAAGGCGTTGCGGGGCTGGCGGTAGGTGTGGATCGGCCGTGCCTTCTGCTGGATCTCGCCCTGATCCATGACGACGATATCGTCGGAAACCACCAGCGCCTCGCGCTGGTCGTGGGTGACATTGATCGTGGTGACGCCGAGCTCACGCTGGATGCGGCGGAATTCGAGCTGCATTTCCTCGCGCAGCTTGCGGTCGAGTGCGGCGAGCGGCTCGTCGAGAAGCAGCAGGTCGGGCTCAAACACCAGCGCGCGCGCAATCGCGACGCGCTGCTGCTGCCCGCCGGACAGTTCGTGAATGCGCCTGCCGCCGTAGCCTCCGAGCCGGACCAGCGCGAGATATCGCTCGACGCGGTCGGGAATGGTGCGTGCGTCGCGCCGACGCATCTTCAGTGGGAAGGCGACATTCTCGGCCGCCGTCATATGAGGAAACAAGGCAAGTCTCTGAAAGACCATGCCGATCGACCGCTTGTGCGGTGGCACCGCGCTCACCGCTTCACCGTTGATGAAGATCTCGCCGCTGCTCGGGGTCTGGAACCCGGCGATCATGCGCAGGAGGGTTGTCTTGCCGGACCCAGACGGCCCGAGAATGGTGAGAAACCGGCCCTTCGGCAGATCGAAGGACGCATTCTTGACGGCTTGAACCCCATCGAAGTCCATCCCGACGTTGCGGACCGTGACGGCGATTTCCCTGTCGCCTTCCGCTTCGTGCGAAGCTGCGGCCCGAAAACGCTCCTGCATTGTGGTTCCCCTTTTGTCGCCGGTCGCATGCAAGAACGTCCAGCGTGTCAGGTGGTATATACAACCATATACAAGCTCGGTCTACACAGTCCTCGTTGCGCCGCATCTCAGTCGCTCAGATGGATGCGAGATAGCCGCCGTCGACCGGGAGGCAATGCCCGGTGACATAGGCGGATGCCCCGCTCGCCAAAAACACGACGGCGCCGGCCAGATCCTGCATCGTGCCGAAGCGCCGCTGAGGGATCTTGGCCAGCATCGCCGTCTGCCAGTCGGGATCCTGGTAAAAGGCGTCCGTCATCGCCGTATGGAAATACCCCGGAGCGATGGCGTTGACGCGGATGCCGAGCGATGCCCATTCCGCGGCGAGTGCGCGGGTCATGCCCAGAAGCCCGGACTTGGACGAGCCGTAGGGCACCGCGGTCGGAATGCCGACATAGGAGGTCAGCGAGCAAAGATTGATGATCGCGCCACCGCTGTTGTCGTCAGCCATCCGCCGCGCCGCAGCCTGCGCGCAGAAGAAGGCGCCCTTCAGATTGGTCGATACGATGCGGTCCCATACCGCCTCGTCCACGTCGAGCGAGGGCTGGACTTGTTCGTAGCCGGCGTTGTTGACCAGAATGTCGAGCCGACCAAAGGCATCCGCGACCTCGTCGACCACCACGCGGATGCGATCGGTGTCGAGCACGTCGAGAGACCGGCAAAGCGACCTTCGCCCATGTGCGCTAATTCGGTCCGCCGTTTCACGAAGGGAATTTTCGTCGCGGGCGGTCACCGCCACATCGGCGCCGGCCGCCGACAGCGCCTCCGCCAATGCCTGGCCGATGCCGCGGCTGGCGCCCGTCACCAGCGCCTTTTTTCCCGTCAGGTCGAACAGGCGAGCGGCGTCCATGGCGGTTTCCTGCATTCCCGAAAAAAAACCATGCGGTCGGATTGGAAACGAACACCAGTTGCGGCCGGTTGTCTATACATCTTGCGCTATTGCGGGGGGTGCCACCAAACGGCGCGGCGCCGGTTTGCGGCGATCGCTTGAACGACGGCATCCCGGATGGCCCCCCATCAGAACGCCATCAACTGGCGTCTCGCTAGCAAAGCCATTAAGCTCTATCAACGGCAAAGGGAGTCCCATATGGTCGAAGCGCGGCTTTCCGTGCGCAGCGCAAAGGCGCGTGATCTTGCGCACCGGCTGGCTCGGCGCGAGAACCGCTCGATCGCCGACGTGGTTGAGCGCGCGCTAGAATCCTATGAGGTCCGGCACGCCGGTCGTGAGCCGGCGTCGACGTTCTACGCGCGTATCGCTAGCGCTTATGGCGTCGAAATCGACCTTGAAGCGACGATCAGGGGCGCTCGGCAGGTTGATTCGGGACCTGAGCTTTGATCTTCCCCTGCTGCCAGGGTCATTTCCGAGACGCTGAAGAAGTCGCCCGAGCCTGCCTTGTCGCATGGTTGTTCGCCATGGCGCCTCGACACGCTCGCCTGAGACATTGAATTCACCCTATCGGCGCGATTTTCCCGGGCGCCCTTGTCCAACCACCCCCGCTGAATGCGGGGTGATTGGACAATTTTGCATGGGAGGAAAAGTTCAGCGCATCAACGGCCGCCCGCCCATGGCGCACGACCCCTAAGGACCTTGCCGGGCTGTGGCTGTTCTTCTTGCGGAGCGACCACCGGTTGAGGCAAGGAAGCCGTGTGACTGGTATCCAAGGTCATTCCGCTGTTGTCGACGCCAGTAGCGAAGCCGCGGGTCGGGTCGCGGTCCGGGTTTTGATTGGCAGCGAGCGAGACTCCTGTCGACAGGCCGAGGAGGGCGATAGCAGTTACAAGTTTGTTCATCGTACTGTCCTTTCATAATGAGCAGACCCGCCGACGGCGGCTCGCGCGGAATTGACTCCTGCTTTGCGAAATCCCGTCGGCTCTCTGTCTCGCCATCATGACGAGGCTTCCTGCTCACGGATGAAACTACGCTGGGCCTGTCGCAGAGGTTTGCCCGAGTGCTATCGAAGTGTATCCGAATGTATGAGAATCCATGCGAGGTCCCGCAGCTCTTGGACTTCGACAAATTTGGCTACAATTTTTTTGGCCGCCTGTCGGCGTTTGCGCGGCCAGATACCTGTCGGGCGCCGTCATCAGGTCCAGGTAAGCGGAGCTGCCGAAGAACGCCGATGACGTAAAAGCGGGACAATTCCCCTGATCGGGTGAACGCATAATTTGCTGATCGGGCGACCGCGCGGCGCCCACCATCAGGTGGTTCGCGACCGTCGCTTTAAAATGTGCGGCGGCTGTGTTGATGCGCTTATGAAAAGATGGTAACGCGGTATTAAAGATTGTTTCGGGTTGTTACCTCTGGGGCGGGGCGAATGGGATTGGTGGTACCGCGGGCATGGCTGTGTGCCGGCCTACTGATAGGCTTGATGATGTCCGCGACGCCGATGGAGAAGGCTTCGGCCGACGTCGTGCCTGGCGCCATGGCCACCGGGCAGCCAACCTCCATCCCTGTCGGCTACATCGAATTCTGCAGACGGCGGGCCGCGGAGTGCGCGATACGATCAGGCAGGAGCGCTCCAGTCCTTCTGTCGGCGGGCATGGAAGGCAAGCTCGCCTCCGTCAACAAGCTGGTGAACAGATCGATCAGGCCCGCGAGCGATTTGGACGTTCACGGCATGATGGAATTCTGGTCCTATCCTGACCACGCGCTCGGCGACTGCGAGGATTATGTCCTGCTCAAGCGCCAGTTGCTCAGGCAGCAGGGCATATCGCTGTCGAACCTTCTGATCACCGTCGTCAGGAAGCAGGACGGCGAGGGGCACGCGGTGCTGACCGTCAAGACCGACAAAGGCGACTATGTGCTCGACAACCTCAACGACGATGTGAAGCCTTGGTCGCTAACTGGATATCGATTTATAAAAAGGCAGTCGTCTACGCATACCGGGCGCTGGGTCGCGATAATCGAACACCCCGATGTTCTGGTCGGGGCAGTCGACTGAACCTCCCGAATTAGCGATCGACAATGCCTGGCGCTGGCGCTCATGCCGGAGAACGGCCAGGGAAGCCCGGCTGCGCGCCTGTTTCCGCACCGGCCCAGGCACATGACCCGTGATCTTGAGTCGCACTGCATGGGAGTTCCATTCCAGGCATAGGCTTATTACGAGCACCGGAAAGCGCTTCCTTGCGGCGCTCGATAAGCTAATGTCCCTCAGCCGGAACTCGATTTCATTCCGCGCCTGATGCCGGTAGAGCTTACTCTTCTGCCCGTGTTATGGACATGTCGAATGCTGGAGGATACAGGATGAAATTGAGAGACGCGGCACTTGCTGTCATTTCGAAAAAACGCAGAGGCGTGGCCTGGTATAAGGTCTCTCAGAAGAAGGCCGACAAATACGGCTTCTATGTTTATTCCAGTCATATGGTCTGGAAAGACCAGCCGTTTTTCCGAAAGGCGCTGCAGCGGGTCAAAAACATCCGTGGGATTCCAGATCCCCGGGCTTTCGTCCTGCAAAGCTGCTTGCGATCGATCGAGCGTATCGACGGCGATGTGGCCGAATGCGGCGTAAGGCAAGGCCGGTCGACGATATTCATGCTGATGAGCGATCTTCGGCCACGGCACTACCACCTTTTTGACTCGTTCGCTGGCCTCTCGGAACCGACCGCAGAGGACCGCAAGCCAAACGGCCGAACGCCATGGAAGTCCGGCGATCTCAGCACCGACGAGAAGGTAGCCAGAGAGAATATTTCCGACTTCAGCAACACCACTTTTCATGTCGGATGGATACCGGAAACTCTTTCCAACGTATCTGACCGGCGTTTCGCCCTGGTCCATATTGACGTCGATCTTTACGAGCCGACACGTGACGCGCTCGCCTTCTTCTACGATCGGGTCTGCGCGAATGGCATGATCATATGTGACGACTACGGCTCTGCGCTCTGTCCTGGAGCCCGAAAGGCCTTTGATCAATTTTTCGAAAACCGCCCGGAAGGTGTCATCGAACTTCCAACGGGGCAGGCGATTGTCGTAAAGGCAAGCTAGTGCGCGGCATTCTAGTGGCGATGAAAAGCCTGAACCGTGCAACCGCGCGGCGACTGGTGGCGATGAGATATGCTGAATCCAGCGCCCTCGATTAAAGACTGAAGACGAATATCTTTTTCTTTTGGAACCGCGCCACTACGGTCTGTGCGCGGTTGACGATGTCGGCAAAGATGCGATCAGCCTTATCCTGGCCCAATCCCTGCGGACATGCTGGTAAACAGCGAGGAGCAGAACGACATCATAGCTGTCCCTGAGAACGGATGGAAGCTTTCGGCTCCCCAAGTTCATGGCATCAAATCGGCTTTCGACGCCAGATCCCAGAAAGATCGAGCGAGCCACGCCGATATGCGGTTTCAGGATATCGATGCCGTGGATGTAAGCCGGCCTATGCTTGGCGATTTCATAAGCGACGATGCCCATATTGCAGCCGACGTCGAGGATCGTCTTGCCGGCGTAGTCTACCCCGCACGAAAACAGCCCGTCGAGTCGATCCTCCCACGTTCCTGCGAATTTCTTGCGGGTGTTCCAAAACGGCATGAATTAGCCTCTCATGGCTGGATAGGTCGGCGGCGCTATATCGGTCAAGAGCGCGCTGCGCTAGTCTAGTTTCCGTCCACAAACGTCTAGCGCTGAATGGCTGCGGCTACTCTCCATCGACACGAAGAGACGATGTCACGGCGGCAGGCACGGGGTGTCCGTACGATGACGCCTACGACGGAGCAAAGTACGCGTTGAAGAACTGTTCAACGATGTCGTCGACGACTGATCTCTTTACGTGCCGTAAGTCCTCTTCGTAGCTACGAGTGAGGCCTCCATAGGTGACAAGCTCGAATGAGGGAAGGTAATGGACATTGTCCCGTTCCCGGCAGACTTGACCAAGCACAGCCCGAAGAACGGATTTGCCTTCAGTGTTCGCCGTGACGACATCCGCGTCTTGAAACGTCCGAGCCAATGCAACCGGTGAGACTGTGAGAACTATCGGTGCATCGGGTTTGTGTTGACGGACCATGTCCACGGTAGCCATCACGTTGGCATAATTCTCCTGAAAGCTGCTGACGTGAAGCGTCGTTTCCTGCATTCCGCCTCCGCCACGATAAAGCGGTTTCTGTGCTGCTACCTTGCCACTGGCCCTGTTGATGAAGACCTCAGTCATTCCGAAGGTAAATATGAATGCCGTGGCCGAATCGAAGCCAGCCCGCATCTCCCTGTTCATGCTCTCGATCACCTCTTTGAGAACTTCCGGAGATTTGGCGAGGATGAGACGGCGGTAGGGGTCCTGAAAGCAGATCGGACCCCAAGGCGCAGGTTTTTTGATCTGCCACCAGTCGTCATTGGCTTGATCCCACAAGCCGAGCATTTGCTCAATCTGAAGGCGAACAGTGAAGGTGTTATAGAAGTTCATATGCTCTCGCCCGGGCAGCTCATCTACAATGGCTTGCGCTGGGTCGAAACTGATATTTCTGTAAGACGGAACGCAGGCGACCTGCTTGCTTGTTAACGCAAGACGAATTTCCTCCGCAAAGCAACTTCCCATCGTGAAGAATATATCGTTTCGAGTGAATACTGCGTTTTTACGGATTGTAATGACGCCTGAACTGGAAAAATCGCCATACTTGTTATTCAGTTTGTCCGCAGCCGCCAAATGGATAGGTTGAATGTACCCTAGTCGCTTGCGGAGCCGAAGATACTTTCGTCGAACTCGCTCTAGCAATGTCACATCGCTCCATGATCGTCATACTTGGCCGCTGACAGCAATGCCCGACATTTAGCCCGCTTCCCCGCTGGCCGCAATCCGGCCGGCACGCCGCCAAAGCCGTCGTGCGGAAGCCCATTATCGTCGCAAACGCTCGCTTCAAAGCCAACCGAAAATAGGCCCCAAGCCCCGATCATTAAAGCGACTGCTCTAAGACACGCCAAGAATCGCGGCGACGCTGTTGCAGAGCAGCACCAAAATTGGCATAGAACGTCTCCCTCTCGTCTGGATTTTGCGCATAGAGGATTTTGGTGCCGACGTTCAGTGGAGTCGACAGGATCTTTTTGTGTGACTATGAACGTTAAATTGCTAAAATATCACGCTTACAGCCGTTGGTTCGGGCGTCCCTCATGGAATGCTTCGTATCTGTTCGGACGGGCCTGCCGGCGGCTGAAGCCAGGCGATATTGTCATAGATGCCGGCGCGAATCTGGGTGAGATCACCTCGGCCTTGGCTAAGACGGGCTCGACGGTTCATGCCTTCGAGCCAGACCCCTACACCTTCGAACGGCTGCGCAAGAACGTTGGAGCGTTCAAAAATGTCCATCTCTATCAGCAGGCGCTTGCCGACCAATCCGGGACTGCGAAGCTCTACCGGTCACGTAAATTCAGTTCTGACCCAGACTTTTGGTCGCAATCCTCTTCCTTGTATGCCGACAAATCTAACATCTCGAAAGACGACTACACTGAGGTTGAGCAGTTAAGCATAGTTGATTTCGTTAGAGGGCTTGGATCTCCAGTGCGGATACTGAAGATTGATGTAGAGGGCGCGGAAGTGCCAATGCTCGAATCGATATTATCCTGCGGATTGATGAACAAGATCGATATGATCTTTGCTGAAACCCACGAGAAAAAAATCCCACAGCTTGCAGAACGTACGCGCGCGCTCCGCGAAGCAATCAAACGAGATTGGGCCAATAAAATCAACTTGGACTGGCACTAGTAATCTCCACTGGATGTTGACGAGTTGGATCGCGCCTTCATAGCACCTTTGCCATCACCTATAACAAGTCGAGTGATGAGCGACGTTCGAAAAAAACATGGCGATCCGAACATGGCCGCTGCGACCTTGTGCGGACAGCCCCTTGAAATTCGTGAGCTCAAATGAAGAAAAGAAGCCAGTTTCATATTTTCCGTAGATCGATTGCCGACACAATTCAGTATAGATTTCGCAATGCGCTGAGGAAAGACGATTTAGAAGCGCGTGGAAATCTATCGCCAGTTTCTCAAAAAGAAATCTTGCTTGTGGCAGTCGTCAGGAACGAATACCCTGAGATAATTCCATTCCTTGATCACTATCGATCGATCGGCGTTTCCAGATTTGCCATTGTCGATGACCGTTCTGAGGACGGGACACGGGAATTTCTGTTGAGCCAACCAGATGTGGACGTATTCATCTCACGAAAGACCTATGGAGAAGCAGGGCGCGGAACTTTCTGGCGACAGGATATAATCCGCAGATACGGGTTCAACCGGTGGTACGTGATCGTGGATGCGGATGAATACCTGGTTTATGATGGCATGGATCGCCACGATCTGCATGACCTTGCCGGTTGGATCCGAAAAAGAGGCATGAAGCACTTGCTGGCGCCGATGATCGACATGTATCCAGCAGGAGACTTAAGGGACTTTCCGTTTGACCCAAAACGCACTCCTTGGGAGATAGCCGATCATTTCGATGCTTCGGGATACGACTACACAACGAGCCCGCAAAATATCAAAATCCGAGGTGGCCCGAGAAGTCGGGTGTTTGGTACGCACACCCTAACGAAATATCCGTTCGTATACGGGGATCGATTGACGATCTTAAATTCAATTCACGCTCCGCTACCCTATTGGCGTAACCACGTGGAGAGTTATGGCGCTCTTCTTCATTTTAAGTTTTTCTCTAATTTCACGACGAAGGCTCAGGTCGCCGCCGATGAAGGCCAATATTGGAACGGTGCTTCAAAATACAAGGAATACCTTTCCGCCACTATCGACAAGCCGGACTTCAATGTGATGAGCGATATTTCGCAAAGCTATTCGGGTATTCAGGATATAATCGGTGCGGGCCTGACCCAAGCTATTTCTTGGAATGATTAGATCGATAACCCGGTCCTTGGCTGCTCACCAATTCTCGCGGTTGGGAGCCCGATTTTGCCGGAGGCTCTATTCCAAAGCCCAGGCGATCATTCCTCTTGGACCCGGAGAGTTGTGTATGCTCCCATGGTCGCCGATCCCGTCAACGCGGGCTGGCATCCGGATTCGGCATTGACTGCACGTCCGAACAAAGTCACAGACAAGCGATCCGACATAGATTTATAGCAGATGTGCGAGCGGTGTCGCGAAAGTCGCATGGATCGGCAAAGGCCAACTGACACCGACGACACATCGCAGCAGGAAACCGAATGAGCGCAAAGAGACGAATTTCAGCGGCCTTGGCGTACCCGCTGGTCAAGCGCCTGATCCTCGAGAACCTGCCGCCGCACATAAAGCTGTATCTCGCCGGTTTGCTGTGCACGATTGCCGGTGCGGCGGCGACCTCCGGATTTGCCTGGATCATGCGCGACATGATCAACAGCGTCTATATCGACAGGAACGCCGCCGCCGTTTGGGGTATCAGCGCGGCAATCATTGGACTTTCCGCTGTCAAGGGCATCGCGGCATACGGTCAAACCATTACGACCGGAAACGTCCGCAGGGCCATCGTGTCGGACCTCCAACACCGGCAGTTTTCCCGGGTGATGCGCCTCGACATTGGCCATTTCGTCAATCAGCATCCCGCCAAATTCATTTCCAAGATAATGTTCAATGCGCGCGCCGGTGCGTCCGTCATCATCACGCTGACGAGCAACACGGCCTCCGACGTTTTGACCCTGGTCGGACTGGCAAGCGTCATGGTCGTACAGGATCCGACCATGTCGCTTGTATCGGCGGCTGCTTTGCCGGTGATCTTCCTCTCGGTGAGCACGATCACGCGAAAGATCAAGTCGCTGGCAAGGGGCGAGACAGAGCTGGCGGCACAGGTTCAGTCGATCGGCACGGAAGCCATAGACGGCATTCGCACCATCAAATCGTTCCAGCTCGAGGACAAGGCGATCGCCAGCTTCGCTAAGGCTGTCCGCAAGATGGAAAGGCGCGGCGTCCAGATCAACCGGACATCGGCGTTGATGAGTCCATTGATGGAGACAGGCGGTGGCTTCATCATCGGCCTTTTCCTCATTTATGCCAGTTGGCAGACCCTCGGCAACGGCAAGACCCCGGGCGAATTCATGGCCTTCATAACCGCCTTTCTGCTTGCCTATGAGCCCGCCAAGCGGCTCGCCCGGGTCAATGTCGACATTCAGAAGCAAATGGTTGCCGTCGAGCAGATGTATGATTTGATCGACACGCCCGAACAGCGACAACTCGCAACCGCAGGCGAGCACCTCACCGGCGCCGAGGGCGGTATCCGTTTTGAAGATGTGGCTTTCTCCTATGGCGGCAACAGCCCGGCGCTGCACGGTGTTTCCTTCGAGGTCCGACCTCGTGAGAAGCTGGCGATCGTTGGCCGCTCCGGCGCTGGCAAGACCACCATCGTCAATCTGATCCTGCGCCTGATGGAGCCGGACAGGGGTAGGATCTTCATCGACGACAAGGACATTGCGAAGATCAGCCTGGCTGACGTTCGCGACAATATCGCACTGGTGTCACAGGATATCTTCCTGTTCGAAGGTTCTATCCGTGACAACATTCGTGACGGACGCCCGAACGCCACGGATCAAGAAATCGATTCCGCGGCGGAACTCGCCCGGGTCACAAGTTTTGCTTCGAACCTTGAAAACGGGCTCGACACCCTGGTAGGGCCGGGCGGTACCAATCTGTCGGGCGGGCAGAAACAACGAGTTGCCATCGCGCGCGCCCTGCTCAAGGATGCGCCCGTGATTGTCTACGATGAAGCAACATCCGCGCTCGACGGCGAAAACGAACGGGCGGTCATGGAGGCTGCGTTCGACGATGCATTTCAGCGTACGGTGATCTGCATTGCGCACAGGCTTTCAACGATCAAGGCGGCCGATCGTATTCTGGTGTTTGACGCTGGCATCCTCGCGGACTCCGGGACTCATGACGAGCTCGCCAGGCGCAGCGAAATCTATCGCTCGATCTTCCATCTGGAGGCGTCCGCTCCGCTCGTCGAAGGCGGCAAAACGCTGCGGCAGAGCGTATTGCGCTGAAGGCCGATGACCAGTTTTTACCACGGTTCCTACATCCGGTATGTGATTAGTGGATTGGGCCTGCAGTTGCGCCGGTACACAAAGGCCGTGCGGACGCTGTTTGCCGGCTCCAGGCCTCGTTCCGTTCTTGAGCAGCAGGCCAAGGTCGACGCGCTGATTGCGCGCCGGGACTGGACAGGGCTTGAAGCAAGTACCAATGAAATGGCCATCATGGCCGATCGTGCCCGCGACCCCGAAATGTTGCAGACGGCGGGCCAGGCGTTCGAACGGCTGGGCAACTTCGCACGGGCGGCCGAGCTTCGGCTTTCCGCTCGCCGGCAACGAAAAGGGAAAGGTGCCAATGAGTGGACTGGAGAAGACCTCGGTTCGGATAGGCTGCTGATCGATCTTGTGGAGGATGACCCTCGCAGTCTTGGCCGGGTTATCCGCCATGCGCGACTGGCCGGCGCCGCCGCTGCATGTGCGCAAAGTGCGACGATTAGGGTCGAGCCGCGCCTCGTATCGCTTGTGCAGCGGACGTTCCCCAACGCGACCGTGGTCCCAGCGCAGCAGAATGTCGTTGGTGACAAATTTGCGACCTTCGAAAATCTCGCCTGGATTTTCGGCCGCGATGCCGAAAGACTAGCCGCCGACTTCGTGCCGCTGCGGGCAGATCCTGAACTCGTCGAGATCTTCCGCAAACGCTATCGCTCGATGACGGACCTGCCACTGGTGGGTCTGTCCTGGGGCAGCAAATCACACACCAAGGACGTCCCTGATTTCCCCGAATGGGCACGGTTCGTCGCCCGGACACAGGCGACGTTCGTTTCCCTCCAATACGGACAGATCAAGCCGGCGCTGCGGCGCCTGCGCAACGGCAATGACGCACGGCTTATCTATGATGACAGTGTCGACCAGATGCTTGATATGGACCGTTTCGCCGCGCAGATCGCCGCGCTCGATGCCGTGGTGACGATCAGCAATACGGCGGCCCATCTGTCCGGAGCACTCGGCGGGCCGACCATTTTCCTGATCGATGACAAGTTTCAAACAGCGTGGCCGGTGACTGGCAATCGAACGCCCTGGTATCCGACCGCCGTCGTCATGCGCAAGGAAGGACGTCCGTGGCCGGTGGTGCTCGACGACGTCGGCCGGCGGCTCTCGTCGATTCTGACGGCGCGTTCGACGCTGTCTAGCGATAGTTGAGGGTCGCTGTGCCGAGCAGACGGTCCATCCTTGAAAAGGCAAAAGCCGCCGACCTGCGCCCGCAAGGTGTTGACGGCAAGCGGCTGCAGAAGGTTCTCGATCGGGCAAAGAAGTTTTTTAAGCGCCCCTCGCGCCATGCTGACGAAAGCGTCAAACGGCATGCGAGCCTGATGGCGCAGAGTGTCGAACGGCGTGACTGGCAGGCGGCCCGGGAACATGCGCTGGCACTCGGCCTGCTCGGTGAGCAGCTTGGCGATCGCGGGCTTGTCAAAAAAGCCGGGCGTGGACTGAGACGCCTCCGCGGCGGCAATCGTGCCTGGCAGTTGATTGCGTCGAGCAAGCAAGTGCCCGGCCGGCCCGAATGGGATGGCAGTGATCTTGCGGGTCGCAGGCTTGCCGTCGAGCGGCGCGAAGGCGATCTCGCAATCTTCCTCCAGTTCGCGTCGCTGCTTGACCCGGTGATCGCGGCCGCCGACCGGTGCACCGTCCTGATCGAGCCGCGACTGGCGCCACTTTATCGCAGAACATATCCCGCGCTCGATGTCAGACCAGAGGCGGAAGCGGCGGCGGCGGTCGACGCCGATGTCTTCGCCTGCTTTGAGACACTGGCGAGGCACTTTTGGCCGGATGAGCCGACAGCGCGTGCGCCCTTCCTTCCGTTGGAGCCGGACCGCCGGCTTGTCGCCGAGTTGCGCGGCGCCTATCTCGATCATGGCCCGGGGCCCCTGATCGGCTTTGCCTGGGGAAGTCTGAACAAAAGCAAGGACCTGCCGGTTCTGGATGACTGGCGGGCGCTGCTCGGCGGTCTGCCGGGCCATTTCGTCAGCATGCAATATGGCGATGTCGGGCCGGCGCTCTCCGAATTCGAGCGGTGGGCGCCGGGACGCATCATCCATGACGCGTCCGTGGACCAATTGTCGGATATGGACCGCTTCGCCGCGCAAATCGCCGCCCTCGACGCGGTGGTGACGATCAGCAATACCGGTGCCAATCTGGCGGGAGCGCTCGGTGTGCCGACCGTCGTCCTGCTCGACGATGGGTTTCGGCTGTCGTGGCCTGCCTTCGGCGAGACCGTCGCCACATATCCAAGCGTTCGACTGGTGCGAAAGGGCGGCCGGGCGTGGGCGTCCGCGATGCGGGAAGCAGGTGGACGGGTTGCGCAAATCATCGGTGGAGTTGGTGATGGAAGCTAGTCAACTGCTTCGCCGGGTTCGCCGCTTTGTCGCGCTCGCAGGCTACAATTACAAGGTCTGGTTCCGTCGTCACCGGCGGCAGCTTTTCCTGCGCTGGCGCGATGGCGACATTGCCGATCAGATGGCGGATTATAGGCGAAGCATCGAGGCGCGCGACTGGTCGGCGGCGCTGCCGAAAGCCCTGGCGCTGGGATCGATCGCGAAGTCGAGGCGCGAGGTCCACCTTCTGGACGAGCTCAGCAAGGCGCTGATGCGCATGGGCGCCTACGGCCCGGCGGCCGAACTCAAGATCGCCCGGCGCCACATCGTCGAGGGCCGCGCCGACGGCGAATGGCTCGGCCAGGATATCTCGGGCCAGGTCCTGCTCGTCGATCTGATGGAGACCGAAAAGCAGGGTCTGGCCACCGCGATCCATCATGCGAGTTCCGTCGGCCGCGCGCTCGCCCGGGCCGCTCGTCTGATCGTCCTGGTCGAGCACCGCTTGGTGCCGCTGTTTCAGCGGACATTTCCCGCCGCCGATGTGCGGGCCGTCGGTCAGGGGACCAAGGCAGCCTATGGCGAGGCCCACCTCTTTGCCGGCGTCCAGCATCTGACCGCCGTGTTCGAGACGGATGAGACCACGATCCGGGAGCATTTCGTCCCGCTGAAGCCGGACCCGGCGCGGGTCGCTGACCTTCGCGCCCGCTATCGCAGGAACGGCCGGCCGTTGGTCGGCGTCGCATGGGGCAGCTCCAATCCCGGCAAGGACCTGCCGCCACTCACGGCATGGCGCGGCCTGCTCGGTCGACAGGACCTGCAGTTCGTTTCGCTGCAATATGGCCGGATCGAGCCCGACCTGAAAATCCTGACCGATGGTGATCCCGCGCGCATCTTGCACGACGTCTTGGTGGATCAACTCATCGACATGGATCTTTTCGCCGCGCAGGTCGCGGCGATGGACGCCGTCGTAACCATCAGCAACACCGGGGCGCATCTGGCCGGCGCACTTGGCATCCCTTCGGTCTTCATCCTTGGTGACGGCTTCAAACGTTCCTGGCCGGTCGAGGGCGACCGCACGCCTTACTATCCTTCCGCCGTGCTGGTCTCGAAGCGGGAACGACCCTGGGCTGCGGTGATGGAAGACGCACAAAACCACATGGGCTCACTCATCAGCACTGTTTGAATCCACCACCCAAGGCATCGCGAGTGTCCCAGGCAGGTTACAACCAGCGGACAGTCAAGCGCCTTCTTGACGGCGAGACCAGTGTAAACTAACCGGCGGGCGGCCGTTCTAAATTTTCACGGGCAAGAGGCGATGCATATCTTTGGGTAGTAGTTTGGGAAACAAGGCGTCTTCTCCTGTCAGCGATGGCTTTGTGCAGCGGCTCCTCGCGGCGTACCGGCTTGTGCATCCAGGAAATCTGTTCAAGCGCGGGCGTATCTACGCTCGCGGCAGGGCAGCGACGAGGACGGTCTACTTCGTCCCACACAACCGCAACAATGTTCGGCTGCTGGCTGACGCGGCAGAAATTCTGGGTGACCGCGGCATCCGCTGCGTGTTCGCGCATCTCGATGGATTGAAACGCGGCGGCGTAGCGCGACCTGAACTCAACGCCCGAGGAATATCGCATATCGGCTTTGCTGACCTCGAGCGGATGATCAGGCCCGGTGACATGCTGGTGACTGGAAGTGACTTTGCGCCGCAATTTTTTAGGCGATTCATCGACTCCATCAACTTCGGCATGGTCCGTGTGGTCGGCCTCATCGGAGGTGCGCGAGAGCTGCGGCCGCATCGATTTGTGAGAGCTGACTACATCCTGTCGATGGGACCAGCGGCGCTGCAGCAAAGGCGACAGCCGACATATGTTGTCGGCTCCCCGGTCATTGAGCGTGCCGCCGCAAGCGCTGGTGCCAGGCACGACGAAGGGCTTTTTGTGCTGGTGAACTTCAAGGGGAATATCGAGGACCCCGCAGATCGCCAGGCGATTGAAGCCGTGGCAGCCGCATGTGCGAAACTCGGCCTTGCCCATGTCGTTAGCGTCCACCCCACGATGTTCGCAAAAGTCGACATGCCGAACAAATCGCCGCTGGATTTCGCACAGCTGCTCCCGGACGCTCTGGCGCTCGTAACGCGCCCAAGCACCACTGTTTACGAAGCAATCGCCTGCGGCATTCCGGTGGTGCTGTTTCCGCCGGTTTCGCCCATGGTCGAGTTCGACAGGCCCATGGGCGCCTTCAAACCAACATTGTCGGAGCATGACCTCGTCGAGGATATCCGCGCTGCGGTCAGGTCAAGACCGACCTATTTTGAGCAAAGCCGGGATTTCCTCAATGCCAATCTGTCGATTGATCCAAAGGTGCCGGCTTCGCAACGGATCGCCGAAGCCTTAATCGATATTTACAATCGCTGATCCTCTCGGAGTAGTGCTTGACGATCTGGGCGTGGCCGAACAGAAAAGCCTGAGGGACATTGCGCAAATCGACCCGACAAATCTCGCAGCAAACGGCTCCTAGCGCGACACTGCGGTGTCTGATATTTCAGGCGCAAGTCACGTGCGAAAGATTGCGCTTTCTGCGCTATGAAGATATGCGGCGGGATACAAATGATGCTTGCCCGGCTCGACTACTGGAAATGGCTCGATGAAGCCTTTCAGCGGCATGGCAGATCTCATGCCGACGACAGGGCAGGTGTGAATTGATCCGATGCAAAGGCTTTGTCTGCGGATGCGGGCATAGCGGCACCACGCTGATAGCGACGATCCTTGCCTCGCATGCCGATGTCTTTTTGCCATTCGAAGAAACCAACGTGTTTTTCAAATGGACCCCACTTGCGCTGTATCGCTACTCGAAGCTGAAACAGGCGGCCATTGGGGCGGGCAAGTCGGTGCTGCTTGAAAAGACACCGCGTCATATCAGGCGTGTCGACCGGATACGACGTCTGGTGCCGGGCGCGAAGTTCGTGATGCCGGTACGCGATGGGCGCGATACCGTTGCTTCGCTGACCAAGCGGCTTGGCGATGCGACCGAGAGCCTGGATCGCTGGATTTCGGACAACACAATGGTGCTTGCCGAGCTCGGCAGCACGGACGTCCTGATTTACCGCTACGAAGATCTTGTCAATGACCCGGAAGCGACCATCGAAAAGATCTGCACCTTCCTGGGATTGTCGTTCGACCAGAGTTTGCTCGACTATCATCGGAACCCGCAACGATGGTTCACACTCGATGCGCAACCCCAACATGCCGCGCTCCGCAACCAGCAGGTCAACAAGCCAATTTATGATGGCCGCGGCCGCTGGAAGACCGAACTGGGTCAAATGGAATTGAAGGAGCTTACCGAGGGACGCGGCAAACCGCTGATGCAGGCGTTCGGGTATGTTTGAGGGTTCCGTCGCGCGGATTGTTCACTCTGGAAGCGCGCGCGGATAGCCAAACTGATCGAAGTCGCGCTCATAGGCGCGGTAGATCGTATCGGCCAGTTCTGGCGTGAAATAGTCGGCAAGCCTGCGGCGCGAGGAGGTGTGCAGAGGTGGCATCGCCGCGCGTCGCATTTCCTCGCTTGCACCGACATGATCGAGAACCCGTTCGAAATCTCGTGCGAAAGTCTCGGTTTTGCCGATGAGGTCGAACACAACGCCTGGAAGGTCGACGATGTCGCTTTGCCTCTGCCAATGCTTGTCGATGCGCCATGTCGAGGTCGTGCAGGCAAAGGCGACGAAATCAGCAAACGACAGGCTCTTGTCAGCACCGACAGGCAGCGACGGATCCGCCCTTTCGCGATGGGCCAGATAGACCTCCACCCTGCCATAGCCAGGCACAAGGGGGCGGTCGCGATATTGGTCGGCCCAGCACGACAACAGCCTTGTATAGGGATTGCGAACGAAGGTGAACCGCAAGGCTTCGGGACTTGTGGCCATGCGATGGAACTGCACGATGCCATGGCGAGGCGCCTGCAAGCTCGACGCTTTTCGGTTGTGCACCTTCCAGTTCTGGTCGCTGCGCCACTCCGACACGGTGTCATTGCCGATCATGGCTGCAAGGTTGCTGCGAATGCGGCTGCTCGCCGCCTTCGGCGTGGCGAGATACAGGATCTTGAGTTGCGGGACGACGTCGATCAGGTCGTCCGGCAGATAAGCGGTTTGCATCGCTCTGCGGTAGAAAGCCAGAGCTTCCGGATGCGCCCAGGCTAGAAACGGCTCCTTGACCAGACCGCGGAGATTTCGCAGCCCCGGTCGCAACGAGCGCTCCAGGCGGCGGACCACGCCGACTTTGCGTTTGCCCGAGACGGTCTTGTCGGCGGGCGAGACATGGCTGGTGGTCATCGGCAAAAACCCTCGCCTTGAAAGCAGTCTACCGTCGTGGCATAGCCGCAACCACGCGGAACTATACGCCAGCGCCCCTATCCAGGACCGGCTTGCCACGCTTAATAGACTGCGAGCAAAGTCCCGCCAAGTTCGAAAGCTTGATCGGGGTGCAAAAGGGCGTAGCGAGGTCGCATGGATTTGTCACGGCATGATCAACGGGATCAAGCTGACCCGAAGAAGCCTATCCTGTTCGTGCGCCAGCGTTACGCGCCCTTTGGCGGAGGCGAGATCATGCTGGAAAACATCATGGCGGCGTTCGCCGCGCGTCAACGGCCGGTGGCCGTGCTGTCAGGCGACTGGCCGCGACACGAAGGCATAGAGTTCATCCAGTGCGCCGGCCGCCGCTTTCCCCGCTCCCTGCGGGCGACGTCCTTTGCTCGAGCCGCCTGCCGCAAGATCGCCGAAATGCCGCCGGCCCTGGTGCAGAGCAACGATCGCCTTCCGTGCTGCGACGTCTTCCGGGCCGGGGAAGGCGTTCATGCCGCCTATCTTGCCGAGCGACGGCGTTTCGAGACGCGGCTTGGCACGGCAGCGATGGCGCTGAGCCCGTTTCACCGCCAGACGCTGCGCCTCGAGCGCGCGACCTATGGCAGCCCACGGCTTAAAGCGGTGATTGCCATTTCGAAAATGGTGGCGCAGGACATTGTCCGTCACTACGACTATCCGGCCGAACGCGTGCACCATATTCCCAACGGCGTCGACCTGGAGCGCTTCAACCCTAAGTTGCGCCAACAGCATCGGGCCGTGGTCCGCTCACGGCTTGGCGTCAACGATGACAGGCCGGTCGTTCTCTTCGTTGGCTCGGGTTTTGCGCGAAAAGGACTTCTTGCCTTGATGAAGTCTGTCGCAATGCTCGATGGTGAGCCGGAGTTATGGGTCATTGGCCACGATTCGCGCGCCGATACGTTCCAGCGGGCCGGTGACAGGCTTGGTCTTAGTGCAAGGCTCCGCATGCTGGGGCCGCAAAAAGATACGCTGCCATGGTACGGCGCCGCCGACATTGCGGTGCTGCCTTCCATCTATGATCCATTCGGCACAGTGGTGATCGAAGCCATGGCCAGCGGATTGCCCGCCGTCGTCAGCACCGGGTGTGGGGCGCGCGAGCTTGTCGATCGCTTCGAGCCGACGCTTGTTTGCGACGCAGCCAGCGTAAACGACCTCGCCGCCGGGCTTGCCCGCGCCTTGCTGCTGTCGTCACGGCCCGAGACTGCGGCCAGGGTCAGGGCGGCAGCCGAACACTACGATTTCAACGTCATGATCAGGAGAATGATAGCGCTGTACGAAAATCTCGACCTGAAATAATTTTCGACATATTTTTTGAATCCGTTAGGATCACCGGAGTGCCAACCGGCCGGGGGACAGTTTCATTTGAACAACAGTCGCAGTTTTGATGCCGGAACCGTCTGACCGTGCCGGCGCTCTCAGTCGTCATAATCAGCCGCAATGAGGAAGCGTGCATTGCACGTTGCCTTCGCTCGGTACTTTTTGCCGACGAAATCGTCGTCCTCGACAATAACAGTACTGATCAGACCAGGGACATCGCCAGCGGGCTCGGGGCCAAGGTGCTGATCACCCTCGATTGGCCGGGTTTCGGCGCGCAAAAAAACCGCGCCCTCGCCGCGGCGACAGGCGATTGGGTCCTTTCGCTCGATGCCGACGAATGGGTCGAGCCGCCGCTGGCCGCGGAAATCAGGGCCGCAATCGCCAACCCGAAAGGCTGTGACGGCTTCGAAATACCAAGACGATCGCGTTTTTGTGGGCGCATTGTCCGCCATGGCGGCTGGTCGCCCGATCTGGTGCTTAGGCTTTTCCGTCGCCAGTCCGGCCGCTTCAGCAACGACACCGTGCATGAGAAGGTGGTGGTGAATGGCAAGGTCTCGCGATTGTCCCATCCCCTGGAGCATGACTCCATCGCCGACCTGGCGGACGCGCATGACAAGATCGGCAGATACGCGCAAGCGTCCGCCGCGCGGATGCTTGCCGAGGGGAAAAAAAGCTCGATCAGCAAGGCGGTTTTGCGCTCGGTCTGGGCTTATATGAACAGCTATGTCTTCAGGCTGGGGTTTCTGGACGGTTCGACCGGTGCGATGGTCGCCGCTTATTCGGCCGGCTACACCTATCAGAAATGGGCGCTTGTCGCGTTGGGTGGCAAGTCGAGGTGCGCCGAGGAAAGCCGGGCCGGGGTGAACGGCAAATCCGCGGGTTTCAGAAATCGCCCTGGCTAATTTCCGCGCCATTGTTGCCGAGTTGTTGCCAGACAGTTAGTGTGTGCCCGTTTTGAAATTGGAGCCAAGGTACTGAATATGACTGATGCGTTTAGGGTATTCGTTGGATGGGACAGCCGTGAGCCGATCGCCTACGACGTGGCGCGGCACTCTTTGCTCAAAAACGCTTCGGTGCCCGTCTCCGTCATTCCAATCAAGCAGGACGAGCTGCGTGCCCGTGAACTGTATTGGAGGGAGAAAGATCCGCTCGCGTCAACAGAGTTCACTTATACGCGGTTTCTCACGCCTTTTCTCGCCGACTATACGGGCTGGGCTTTGTTCTGCGATTGCGACTTCCTGTGGCTCGGTGACGTTGCAGGTCTGCTGGAATACACGAAGTCGAACAAGGCGGTCTATTGTGTCCAGCACGACTACACGCCGAAGGCCACCACCAAGATGGATGGCGTTGTCCAGACATCCTACCCTCGAAAAAACTGGTCCTCGCTGATGCTGTTCAATTGCGCGCATCCTGCGGTTAAATCGCTTACGCCGGAGGTCGTGAACCGCGAAAGCGGCGCCTACCTCCACCGAATGCAGTGGGTCGCCGATGAGGATCTGGGCTCGCTGCCGGTAGAGTGGAACTGGCTTGAAGGTTGGAACGAAAAGCCGGCGCATGGCACACCCAAGGCGGTCCACTATACAAGTGGCGGTCCGTGGTTTGCCGAGTGGCAGAATGTCGACTATGCGGATCTGTGGATAGCCGAACGCGACGAATTCCTGAGCAGTGCCGATCAAGCAGAGGCTGCTCTTTCGCGCTCGGCGAGCCGGTAGCCCAGCCAAAAAGCCCCAGCGGCTGGCGGTGGCGATGCCTAACGCCGCTTGGGGTTCCCGCGCAGACGGCCGGTCTTCGCGCCGTGCTGCGGCACGACCTCGCCGAACACCGGGTTGGGCGCGCTCTTCGCGGGCGCCGGGACGGCCCGTATCGTTTCGACCAGGGTCGGGCGCTGCTTCGCCCCGGCACAAGCGCCCTCTACATCTGCCCGTCCAGCCATTCCCGCAAATCGCGGTCCTGCTTGTTTTCGGCAACGGGCAGCGAGGGCCGCCTCCAGACATACCAGATGGCGGCAAGCACCCCGGCAGACCACGTGCCGGCGAAAACATTCGCAATGAGGTCGATTGGAACCTCCCAAGCCGGCTAGAACATTAGCACGGCATCATTTAGGAGGGCGACACCAATTAGGAGTAGAGCAGAGCGGGTGGAGCCGTAGGAGCCTCACGGCCATCCACCGTCTCAACCAGCTGTCCCTTGCGAGGTCGCGGCCAAGAAGGCGATGAGCAACAGCCATGCGGTCACCTTGAAGACGGCGCGTAGCATTCTTCGTCAATGGCAACGATCGGACGCAACGCTGCTCAACATGTCAAGGCGCCGAGCAATCCAGTGCGGTTGAAGCGGCCGCTCGCAGCGTCAGACATACCCCCTCTTCAGGGTACGTGGCGAGTGGTCTCTTCGCAGTTGCGAGGCAAGCGGGGGGCGAAGCTAACGCGAATGGAGTATACCTCGCGCCTGTGTCGCGGCTGAACCCGGAGACAATTTGGCTCGAAGGAGGGACTGTCAATCGACCTGTTCCGGTCCTGGAACTGCAGCGAAGGTTACTCATCGAGTCGCCGAACCTGTGAACGAACGCTCTTGTCCGTTCAAACCTCGTCACCGCAATGAGGAAATCTCGAACCGGGCCCAGCGCGACCTGCCGGTTTTGTGACGCATCTGGCCTGCGGCGGTTGCACTTGAGTGACCCGGTGTTGCTCGATCTGGCGGAACCCCGAGGTGCAATCTGCGAGTGAAATCAGAACGTTGCATGGATGGGGTAGCGGCACGTTCCGCCCGATTTTGAACGACCGCCGGTTCGCCCCCGACAACGTCAGCGCGACCGCAAGTCAGCAGCAATGCCTGGCATTGCTGTCGGTAGGGCGAGCCAGTCACGCCGAAAGCCGTAAGCGATCCGGAAGGGTGGCGTGTTCGAAAGTTGCACGGTGCCACCAATCGCATCGGACCGCCGGAGGCCATGCCATTCGAATGGATGGTGCAGAAAGTCGGTCGAATTCTATGATGAATTCGGGTCGTACTGCGCTCGACCAGGCGTGATCCTTGCTTTTTTGTGAGAGTGCAGTGCAACATCACCCAATGGTTGTAGCCCGTGCAGGGTACTCAACACGTCAAAGCTGGAGTACGTTTTTGCCCAGGGAGGTATCTAGGGGAGGATTGGCGGGGTTTCGAATGACGTATGCTACAAGCCTTTCATTGAGTGAGAATGAAAACCGTCCGACGTCAGTCGCAGTCAAAAGCGACGATAAGGCGTATATCAAGGCGCTAGGCTTCGTGCCGAAGCGATATGCGGCGGAGACCGCTATCGTCAATCAGGGGGAGGACGGCGATCGCGTCTTCATGATCGAGTCTGGCTGGGGTTGCATTTCTCATGACCTTGCCGGTGGACAGCGACAGATTTTGGACTTTGCCCTGAAGGGCGACATTGTCCTGCCACAGACCTACACGGGCGCTGCTCTTCAGACATTTGTGGCTCAAACCGACCTTGCGGTGCTGGAAGCCTCGGCTAAGACGCTTGCTCTTGGAGCAGCGAAGTCGCCACACATAGCCTCGCTTTTTCTTGAAACGCTCGCGCGCCAGCGAGCGCTTGTTGCCCAACACCTCACCAATATAGGCCGACGCAGCGCCCTGGCGCGTACAGCGCACTTGCTGCTCGAACTGAGAGCGCGCTTGGAGCGCGTCGGCGCTGCCAGCCGCACTGGCTTTGCATGCCCTCTCACCCAGTACGACCTCGCGGACGCGCTCGGCCTGACGCCGGTCCATGTCAATCGAATGCTGCGGGAATTACGGGAACGCGGTTTTTTGGAGTTCCGCCAAGGTCATGTCCGCGTGCTGGATCGGCTGGGCGTAACGAAGTTTGCCGAGTTCGACGACAGGTATATCGATGGTTGACACTTGTTTTGGCGCACGATGCAAACGCGGCGCGACGCGCCTTGAAGCCGCACTGGCTATCGGCGACGACGACTGTCTTTACCGACGGGCTACCCGCGCCTGGCAAACAACGCGCGGTCCAGATCGCGGTCGGTGTGTTCTCTGGCTAACCCCTCCTAGACCAAATTACTACGGCCAAGTGAAGGGGTAAAATTTTTTTACGTTTTGTTAACCTAAATTAGTGAAGGCACAGCTTTTAGGCTATAAACATTAGTGACGGGGTAGTGCTGTCCAAGGTGGGGCTTTGGGAAATCCCGCAGTTATAGTGAAGGCGACGCGAACAGAACACTGTTCGCGGGAAATAGTATTTGCCTGAAGTATATCTCGTACTGGATCTCGAAACGTTGGGTAGAGTTTGGGGAGTAAGTTCATGGTTCCGACAATTCAACTGGATAACAAATCACCCGGTGCACTGGAATTCGTATCGCGCAAGGCCGGGAATGGAATACATCTGCATAGACACGGCTTGACCGAATCCTGCCTGGCTCTGCTGGACGAGCGAGTGCTTGACCGACAATGTCTTGCGCAATGCCTGACCGCCTATGGCATCGGGAAGGAAATCCTGTCGTTCGGTTCGATCGAAGAGTGGCGGCATCAAGAGAATGCACTGTCGATATCGGCCATTCTGCTGAACGTGGGCAGCCGAAAGGTGACAGATGCAAGGACCGGCAGCGAAATTGCCGATCTTGTGAATGAGGCCCACCCGGTTCCGGTGGTGATTTTGGCCGATACCGACGATCTGGAGCAGATTCTCAAGGCGTTGAATTATGGCGCAAAAGCCTACATCCCTTCATCGATCCGGTTCGAGATCTGTGTTGAAGCCGTAAATCTTGTCCTTGCCGGTGGCACATTTGTCCCTGCAAGCAGCGTGCTTGCCCAGCACAAGGCAATCGACACGTCAGTCGAAATGACAAGGCCCATGGCGAGTGTGTTCACGGAGCGGCAAGAAGAGGTCGTCCAGGCTCTCAGGCGTGGGAAGGCGAACAAGATAATCGCTCATGAGCTCAACCTCCGCGAGAGCACGGTCAAGGTCCATATCCGCAACATCATGAAGAAGCTGAAGGCGACGAACAGGACGGAGGTCGTTTACAAGCTCAATGAGATGTTTCCTGGCGCCCACCTGTTGGGCCGATCGAGCTAAACGGTTGTCATCATAACAGTGGCGCGGCTGCATGCTCGAACCGGGACCCATCGGTGGCGATGCTGCTCGACCGTTGCAGTTCGCCGCTCTTTTTGTTGCAGATATGGATTGAAGCCATGCTAGACCGGCCGTCGGCGGCAATTGCTCACAAGCCATGGCTCGGGGCGGACGCACCGCAGGACTTTATCAGCCTCGCTGACGTCGTCTCGTTTGCTCGGCAGTATCTTTTCTCGATTCTGGCGTTCGTCGTCGCCGGAATCGTTTTCGCCACGTTCTACTTTGCAACCTCGGATCCGATTTATTCGGCGCGCACCCAGATCCTAATCGAACCGAAGATACCCAAAAACCTTCAGCAGCAACCCGCCGAAGTGAACCTGTCGCTCGATACCGCTCAGGTCGAGAGCCAACTTGCAGTGCTGCGCTCCCAGAAGATCGCGATGATGGTGATCGATGACCTTGGACTCATGGACAATCCAACTTTCGGAGATCTGGACGGTCCGACCATAGGCGAGAGGTTTCGCAGAGCCTGGACGAGCATCGTCGATGCCGGCGGGCTCCATGCCGGCAATGCTGCGCTGACGGATTTCTTCCATCGCGTGCTTCCCTGGCCGGATCGAATGGAGGCGAACAGCCCGCAGCTGGAATCCGAGCGTCGGCGTCAGGCGGTGGAGATGTTCAGCGATGGCCTGGATATCCAGCGTGTCGGTGTCTCCTATGCAATGGACATCACATTCCAGTCTCAGGATCCGGCATTGGCGGCACGCATCGCGAACGCCACGGCGGAAGCGTTCGTGCGCGAGCAAGTGCAAACGACAACGGCAACGGCTAGCGAAGGCATCGCATGGTTGGAAAGGCGGATGCGGGAGGTCGGTGATCAGATGAACCGGGCGACCCGGGTCGCCCAGCAGTTTCGCGCAAAACACGACTACAGCATAGGTCAGGACGAGACGTCCGTCGCCGGACAGGACCTCGCACACAGCGAAGGACAGCCAACACACCAGATTACGCTGGAGCAGTTGGAGGTTACCGCCGACACCTATCGAAAGATGTATGAGAGCCTGCTCGCGGCGTATACAAACTCGGTCGACCAACAGCCTTATCTGATCGCCAATGCTCGCGTCATCACGTCCGCGACGAGCCCCAAGACGGCAAGTCGGCCGCGCAAGACGCTGATCCTCGCCTTTGGCACACTTGCCGGGATGGTAGCTGGCATCGGGTTCGCCGTGGCGCGACGCGGGCTCGATCGGAACGTGAGGACCCCGCGTCAGATCCGTCGCGAACTGGGCCTGGCCTGTGTTGGAGAATTGCCGCCGGTCAGCTTCAGGCGGGGTGGTTTTGGCCGGCTTGACGAGGTGCTCAGGAACCCGGACTCTTCATTCAGCGGCAGCCTCAGGAGCGTCAAGGCGATCATGGGCCTGGCCGGGGCCAACCCTTCACGGCGTCGCATCGGAATTACATCCGTGTCCCCCGGCGACGGAAAGAGCACCATTGTAAGCAATCTGGCGGCGCTGTGTGGGAGAGCGGGCACAGCGACCCTCGTGATCAACGCCGACGATAAGTCGGCACTGGCCAACGAACGTCTCTTTTCCGCCGATTTCAATATGATCGATCGGGATTCCGGCAGCCCCAAAGACATCGGCAAGCAAATCCGATACATTGAAAAGGCATCGTTTTATTACTTGAAGAACGATGCGTCGAATTCGGCGAATTTGCTTGTTCCCGATAATATGGAGAAATTGCTGAACGAAGTTGGTAGTTACAATATCGTCATTGTTGAACTCCCGCCGTTTAGTTCAGGAGCCGAAGGCCTTGCTCTCTGCCCGCTTCTTGATGGCGTGATTGTGGTGGCGCAGTGGGGCGTGACGTCGCTTGATCAACTGGAAGACCTGACGCAGACACTCAAAAGCACCAATTCTTCCGTCCTTGGCGTGTTGATGACACGTGTTCGTACTGTTTCGGCTCGGCGTTACCGGAAGCGCGCAAGTCAGGCGCCGCGCTGACATCCTGTCCTCCTCGCGGTGGCGTCGAGCTAATGCATGTCGCGCAAAAGCATGCCCTCCGGCTCGAACCGAGGGTGCGCAGCGGTCTCGCGCGACGACGACATGCATCAGACAAGAACTTAAAGCGCGTCGCATGAATCCGTTCAAACGCGACGCGCTTTAGAGCCCAGCGGCAAGTCTCGACGCCGCCCCGTCAATCCGGCACCTGTCAAAGTGAATCCGCGCCCCTTCAGGGCGTCGCGAGCCGAACAATCGATTCCGAAATCATGCCAGGCATTGGACGGAGCAGCCATTCGTCCGTACCCGGCCTAGCAACTAAGCGGTAGGCCACGCTGCCAAACACCCCCGATCTACCACCTTTTCCCTGCTTGCCGGAGATCAACCGTCGTCGCCAAAATGCAAACGAAAAGTTGAAATCGAGCGCAAGCGGAAAATGTCCAACGTGATCGAAAGTAACCTGCGGCAGTGCGAAGACCTGGCTATTGAAGGCTGGGTTCTACTGGTCGGAGCCAGGCCCGCCGCGACTTCGCTTCTTCGGCATGAAAGCGATGCGGCCGCGAGATCGAATACGCCAGACCTGTCGTCGCCTCAACTCAACGCAAGCCATGACCATGGCGCCGTTCCGTTTGAGCCGGACATGCGCACGGCGAGCATTGACGATGGTCCGCGGAGCGAAGGCCGACAGCCGCTCGGCGGTTGGGCCAAGAGGCTGCTGGATCTGATGGTAGCCTCGACAGCGCTCATCCTGGCCGGTCCGATCCTGGTTGTGATCCCGCTTCTGATCAAGGCGACCACAGGCGGTCCGGTGCTGTTCGTTCACCAGCGCATTGGTTTCGATGGAAAGGCCTTCGACTGCTACAAGTTCCGCACCATGGTGCGGAATGCCGAGGAGGTGCTCGAACAGCATCTGAGTTGCAATCCACAAGCCGCCCAGGAGTGGGCGGCCAATCAGAAGCTGAGCTGCGATCCGCGTATCCTGTTTTTCGGAAGGATGCTTCGCAAATCGAGCCTGGATGAGCTGCCGCAGTTGTTCAATATCTTGCGGGGCGACATGAGTTGCGTCGGCCCGCGTCCTGTCGTTGCCGACGAATTGCAACGCTATGGCGCAGCATCGCATGAATATTTGAAGACGCGGCCAGGACTGACCGGCCTCTGGCAGATAAACGGGAGAAACACGACCGAGTATTCGCATCGCGTATTGCTGGACACGCAGTACGTTCGGACATGGTCTCTACGCCGCGATCTTTCGATCCTGATGCGGACGATACCGGCCATGATGAAGTTCGATCAGACCTCCTGACCCTTGGCTATGTCAGAGGGCGCGGCAGAAACGGCCTCAAGCGATTGTCGCCCACAACGCATTGTCGCCCACTCTATTGTCGCCTTGGGCGATGCCGCAGCACGGCAATTGCAAGGCCGACCAGGTAGGCAATTTGGGTGACGACAACGAGATAAAACGTCGAGCGGATGGTGTTTGGAACAGACAGGTGAAGAAAACTGCCTACAGCGACGCTGGCGACGATCACCACCAAGGTCGCCACGATCAGCGCCGGCGCGCGCAGCGTAAACCCTATTGCCAGGGCAAGACCGGCAACGCCGACAATGGCAAGCAACACGGCGACCTCCTCCCAGGGTCAATCGACGCCGCGCAGATGAACCCTGTCCCAAGGAAATCAGAGTCGCTCGTTTTTGTGAAGCCCAACCTTTTAGCTCGGCGGTTCCGGCGGCGCAGTCAGGGTCTGGACCATCGATCGTCGGAGTGTGAAATGCAGGTTTCCGTCGTAGTGGCATTGATTTGCACGGGAATCCTGGCCCTCGTCGTCTATATGCGCTGGTCGATGATCACTGCGCTCATAGCCTCTCTGGCGTTTGCTGCGACGGCAATCGGGACAATAGCCTCGAGTCTCGCTTGGCGGCTCTTCTGTTGGCAATGCCGGTGGGGGCGGGGTGGCCGCGGAGGTCGACCCGATCGCGTCGAGTGTCCGCGCTTGATCCGCAGCCGAACCCTCATCAGGCCAACGATCTGGCTTTTTTGGCGGGCAAACGCAGCCACTTCAGTCTGCTCTGTACGGAACCTCGTCGAACATGAAGCCGGCGAGTTTAATGATGCGTAGGGCTTCCATCACCTGACGATCATCTATCGCGCCTTCCCAACTGGAGAGTATGGTGTCGACTTCGAAGTCGAAGCCGTGCAATCCCATGACATCGGCCAGGTTCCTGCGGATTTCGGCCCTGATGGCCCCATCCAAAGAAATGATGTTGTCCTTGCTCATCGCCGAACAACATTAGCGGATCTTAATATTTCCGGTACTTGACCGAAAGGGGGAACCCTTCATTAGCCAACTCGCGAAGGAGCCGATCGCCTTCACCTCAACCACGGTTCCGGCTTTGCCAGGACCGCGCCCTCAAACGTGGTACACATACTCCCTTTGGGCCTCTAACGGCCGCCTAGCCTCACGTGCTTTGCTCGGGCGACTTGGAGGCCGGATCATTCTCGGAGAAACGGTGGCCAAAAAGGCCCAGTCGAGGTTTTCCTATTCGAGCCGATGTCGTGAGCATTAAGGTCTTTCAGATGCTGTTGAGCACATTGGAACGGCGGAGACGGCACTGTGCCGCTTGGTGGACCTGCTTGCTGGCAATGGCCGTGATAGTGGGGTGCACGAAGTTCACGGCCAGCGAGCCGGTGTCGCTGTCGTCGGCTGCGCTGTGGGATGGCCTCGAATTTCGAATGCAAGTCGTCGACGATCGATCCGGCGACGTAAAGATGGTTGGTGACATTGACGGCGACGGCCTCTTCGACCTCGTGATCGGAGGCGAAGTCAAGGAAGCGTTGGTCTGGTATCGTGCACCGGGTTGGCGTCCATATCTGATCGGACGGCCCAAAAACCAGTTTACGACCGACGGTGCGTTGGGCGACATCGACAGTGACGGCGATCTTGACATAGTCGTTCCCGATGGGCCGGAAGGTGCCAATCTAGTGGGGTTCCAGAATCCACTGCCAAGCGGAGACCCTACCGATGGCGCACAATGGCTCCGTCGCGAGATCGGAGAGATCGGAGGTTGGGGCAAGGATGTCAAACTCGCCGATTTCGATGGTGACCGACGTCTAGATATTGCAACGCGGTCGCAAGATAGCGTCATCATCTTTTTCCAGAATGCTGACGGATCATGGATGGGCCGCCCTTTGACGAGCCGCGACTTTGGTCAGGAAGGGTTGGGTATAGGGGACATAGATGCTGACGGCATACAGGACATCGTCGTAAGTGGAGCCTGGCTAAAAAATCCAGGATATGCACAAGCACGAGTGGACAAATGGGAGAGTTATTCGATAGGGCCGGCACCTGAAAACTTCAAAACGGTCGTTGCAGATATCGATCAAGACGGCCAACCCGACGTCTTGTATTCATCCTCGGAGGACGTTGCAGACATCGTGTGGTACAAAGCCAAGGATGGAAATCCCCGAGGATATTGGAAAAGCAACAAAATATTGCCTCTCGTCGAGAAGGCGCACACCCTGACCGTCGGCGATCTGGACGGAGATGGCGATCCAGACCTCATGGTGGGTCAGATGCATACCTCCAGCGACCGATTGATCGCCGCTGTCTACAATATCGACGGGCGTGGTGAGATGTGGAGGGTCCAGGTCATCGGTCAGGGTGGAGTCCACAATGGCGTTCTCGCTGATCTCGACGCTGATGGTGATCTTGATGTTTACGGCTCCAATTGGGTGACGAATCCGCCAGTTCACATCTGGGTCAATGCGCTCGATTTGCCCCGCGACCGGTTGCCTCTGGACCGATGGGAACTCGCGGCTTCAATAGACACAGGGCAGCAAACATGCACCCTCTCAACAGACGACGTCGATGGAGATGGTGTGACCGATGTGGCTTGCGGCGCATTGGCATGGCGCAACACTGGAGGCGATCTTGCAGAGGGCTGGCCACGAGCAATCAACGCCAAGATCAAAAACTCCGCAAACGATGAATCGAATGGGCCGCGGCTAGTGTCACCCGATCTTGCGCCTCTGTCGGCTGCCGACCTCAACAGCGACAATGCGCCGGATGTGATCGCGGCGGGTACTACTGGGTTGGGCGGCCTTTATATCCTCGCCGACCATGGCAACGGTCGTCGAGGCCTGCAGTATATTAGCTCCGGCAGTTTTGTGGCCGCGCGAGCCGTTGACCTCGATGTCGACGGCGATCTCGATATTGTCGCCCTCTCCAATGGCGAATTTCCGTCGCTTTGCATTCTGCGCAATCTTGCGATTTCTCGCGATCGTCGGGGCTAAGAGAGTGCCGTCCACAAAACGGCTGGAGGCACTTTTTGAACAGCCTGCCGCGAACTGCGGGTAGACATCGCAACAAAAAGAAAATGCCGGGATCCGGCGACAGCAAGGAGCGGTCGCGCTTCACCGTAGAATGCGGCCCGTGGCTCCGCCTGCGGCATGCGCGTCGGCTTCGACAGGTCGAAGCTGACGCAAAAAAGCAATGTCATATTTCGGTCGACCTGCCCCATGCTTCGGAGCTGCACTCAGGAGAATGTCCGCTTGCTTCGAAACTGCAAAGGATTAACAGGCGCCGTTCGGGCACGCGCAAGCCGCCTGCTGCGTTGGTATGGCACGCCGAAGGTCAAACCTTAATCATCGCGTAGTTCACCCTGTGCCGTCGGATCGTGAGCGGAGTAGCAGGTATACTTTGACCAGGGTCCGGTTTGTGTCGCGTGGCAATCAACGCCCTCAATATCCTCCATGACGGTATGATCATATACTGCCGAGAATCCGCGCTCGCGAATTCGCCTGATCTTGCCTTCGAGGTCAGACGGTATGGGGTCGGGAGAGGGCCCCGGAAAAATGCTCCAGATGAGACCACGTCCAGGCTTCTCACTGAGAAAGCTGATGAGATGCGGCCTCGGATCGGAGTATCCCTGATAATCGGGAACGAACTCCCGGACCCTTACGTCGGCTCCGGCGCGGGAAAAATAAAAGCCGAACACTTTGGGATGCAAAAATTCGGGGTAGGGAGTTGGGAAGCCCTGATCGAGGATGAAAAGGACTTCCGAGACTCCAGCGTCCTTCAAGATCGCGCTTTCGTGCTCCCATGTCAGGTGTTTGTTAATTTCTGTAGAGCTTTGGACCCCCCAGATCAAGGCACCTGCAAAGAACACGGCAACTGTCGCGTAGCGTGCGCATAAGCGAGTGCTCGGCATTGCGTCGATGAACCATATCAAGCCGAGGAAAAGGCCAGGTGCAAAGGGGAACAGGAAGCGAGGCATGAAAGTAGGTCGAAGTACTGCAATGCCGAGAAAAAGGCATAACCCAAGGAAGCTTACCAAGGCGGTCAGGAATAGCGGGGATGATCGGATGGAGTTGCGCAGGCGCGCTATCCACAACAACGCGACGTTGGTCACGCGATAGCGGCGCAGCGTGCCTTCATTAGCCGCGTTTTTGGCATCGATGAGAAGCGCCGCACCAATGATGCAGACCAGGAGGAGGGCGACATAGATTTCGCCTGCCAGGAACTTCAACGCACGTCCGAGATCGAAGAGCGACAACGGCTTGAGCCAGAAGTTCTGAGAAGTGGTTATGTGCAAAATGGCTTCGTAGTGGCTCAGGAAGACCGCGGCAACTGGCGTGTAGGCAAAACCTGCAAAGGCAATCGCGAGGGGCCGCGTTCGCCAAAAAAGAAGAAGAAGCGACACCCCCTGGACTGCTGACATGACCAAGGTCGTGTAATGGTTCAGTCCGAGAAACAGCCCCGACAGCGCCCACCCGGTGATGTCCCCGGTCTCGTCTTTGCCCCGTAGCGCACGAAAGAAGAAAACGGTTTGCAACACGGAACCGAGCACCGTGAAGGCGTAGCTTCTCGCCTCTTCGGCGTAATACAAGCTGGGAATCCACAGCGCGATGATGATCGTGAACAAGGCCCTTTGATGCAGTGGCATCCGTCCGCGCAGCAGCATCCATGCCATTAATGGCGCAGCGGCGGTGGCAATCATGCCAGGCGCACGAATTGCAACGTTAGACACGCCGAAGAGTTGCCCCCACCCCCAGACAGTCAGGTAGTAGAGGGGTGCGTTTACATCGATCCCCAGAATCTCACGTGCCCCGCGCCAGTCCTGCAGTGCAATCGTCGCGGTCCACACCTCGTCATACCAAAACGCCTCGTCTGAGTTGACGAGCCAACGCAACATTGCCCCCATTGCAATGGCGGCAAAGACGCAAAATAGGGTGAACTTCCTGTCAATTCCGTCCTTGGGCTCTGAAGCGACACTGTTACCATCGATGGAATTGTTCTGAATGTTATTACCTGGCTCGACTTTGAGAACACTCACCATTGCCCCTGATCCCGCCATCGTTATTCAGGACGCATTTGTAATATTGGCTAACATAGAGATTTATCGCCGTTATGGATGCAATTTTGAACGCGGTCTAAACGTCTGGAGCTCCCGCGGTGCGCTACCAAGTTTTTGAACATCGCTGTGGCCCGTTCGAGACGAATTTCCATATGTGCCAAAGCTTTGTGCGGCCCAGCCGCCCCCGCTGCAACGCATCATAATTCGTCGAAACTCACACGATGGTGGTATCGTTTACTTCGTTTTGCGCGCTACGCTTCGTCAATGAGCGCAAAACTCACACGATGGTGGTATCGTTTACTCCGTTTTGCGCACTACGCTTCGTCATGCGCGCGTGATCTGCTCAGCTCTGCAAACTGCAGAGTGGGCGAAGCGCAAATGGCGCAAGAATCGATAGATGTCGAAGTTGCGGCGCCGCAGCCGGCTTGCCGTCGCCCGCTCGTTGTTGATATGGACGGGACACTGGTTCGTTCAGACCTGTTGATAGAAACCGCCCTGTCGGAGTTTGCACGCCGACCTCAATCTGCGGTCGACATGTTAAAAGCACTGAGGCTTGGCAAGGCTGCGTTAAAACAGTGCGCTGCTTCCTCGGTAGAGTTCGACGCGTCTGCGCTTCCATACGACGAAGCTGTGCTCAAAGAGATTGAGGCGGCGCAGAAGGACGGGCGGCAAGTCTACCTTGCATCCGCCGCTTCCGAACGCATCGTCAGAGCTGTTGCAGATCACTTGGGCGTTTTTGATGGGTACATCGGGTCGGATGCGACCACGAACTGCTCGGGCAAGACGAAAGCAGCCAAGCTGGTCGCAGTGTTCGGCGAGGGAAGGTTCGACTACATTGGCAACGATGCCGACGACCTGGCTGTCTGGTCAAAATGCGGAACGGCAATTGCAATCCGCACATCTGGACGGGTTTCCAGAAGGCTTGCGGCAATGCCTGTCGAAAAGGAATACCTGCCCCACCAGAAACCAAGCTGGCGGACATGGGCGCGCCTTTTGAGGGTGCACCAATACACAAAGAACCTTCTGCTGCTGGTTCCGTTGCTGGCTTCCCACCAGTTCACTGCCGAGAACCTGATCGAGCTCGGAATCGCATTCCTCAGCTTTTGCCTTTGCGCTTCGAGTGTCTACATTATCAACGACCTCGTTGACCTTCAGGCCGACAGGGCGCACCCGACCAAGCGGCATCGACCGCTGGCGGAGGGCAGAATCCAACTGATCCACGCGTTGCTCGCCGCGCCGCTGCTTTTAATCGCGTCATTCATCCTCGCTACTGGTGTGTCTCCTGCCTTCTTTGCCGTCCTCCTTGGGTACTCCGTCCTTACCACGGCCTATTCGTTCTACCTCAAGCGCAAGATGCTCATCGACGTCGTTACGCTCGCGATGCTCTATACGGTGCGCATCATTGCCGGGGCTATCGCGATCGGAGTGCACGTCTCTCCGTGGCTTCTGACCTTCGCCATCTTCATTTTCTTGGCGCTGGCCCTGGTCAAGAGATATGCCGAACTTGCCACACGCCTAGATCTCCAACTGTCCGAGCCTTCGAACCGGAACTACAAGTTCGAGGATCTCGGCGTGGTTGCCGCGTTTGCAGCGGCCGCGGGCTACAATTCCGTCACCGTGTTCGCGCTGTACATATCCTCGCCGGACGTGAACGTGCTCTACCAACGGCCGCAAATGCTCTGGTTCGTCTGCCCCGTGCTCATCTACTGGACCAGCCGTCTGGTGATGATTGCTCACAGGCGCAGCATGACCGAGGATCCGATTGTGTTTGCGATGACCGACCGCAACAGCCTGCTGTCATTCCTCATTGCCGGGCTAGCTGTCGTGGCGGCGGTCTAGGCAACGCGAAATGGTGTAACGATATGCGTTCCCTTCAATTCACAACATACGCGACCCGTTATGCGACTTTCGCAGTCATCGCGACGGCAGCCAACCTCCTGTTGCAGGAGGCAACAGTTCGCGCCGCACCGTTTTTCACTCTCTTCGTTTCAATCACGGTCGGCACCGTCGGGGGATTTGTCGTCAAATATGTTCTCGACAAAAACTACATCTTCTTTGATCCGTTTGAAGGCAGGTACCAGGAAGCCCGCAAGGTAACGCTCTACGGGGTGTTCAGCGTACTAACGACGATTATCTCCTGGGCCTTCGAAATAGGATTCTGGCACATTTGGGGGACGTCTCTTGCCAAATATTCGGGCGCGATTCTCGGACTTGCCATCGGCTATGCAACCAAGTTCGCCCTCGACAGCAGATATACCTTCCGTTCCGGGAGGCCACAGTGGAGCTAAGCGGGTGGGGACGGTATCCGAGGCACAGCAGCAACGTCGTCAGCCCGGGATCTCCTCGCGAACTGGCGATGCTGCAGCGGCACATACCGACCTACGTGGCGCGAGGCAACGGACGCTCATATGGCGACGCCGGTATCGGTGCAGGAGTGACGCTCGATATGCGGCGCTTCGACCGAATGAAGGGTTTCGACGAAACCTCGGGCTTACTGACAGTCGAAGCTGGTGTGTTGCTAGCTGACCTAATCGACAGGTTCCTGCCTCGAGGGTTCTTCCCTGCCGTGGTACCGGGCACGCGCTTTGTCACGATCGGCGGCATGATTGCTGCGGACGTTCACGGCAAAAACCATCATTGGGTCGGGGGCTTCGGCGATCATGTAGAAGCGCTGAAACTGATGTTTCCCTCGGGACAGACGGTCCGATGCTCCCGGGATGATAATTCTGACCTCTTCAAAGCTACGATTGGGGGGATGGGCCTGACTGGAACGATTGTCGAGGCTACGATCCGGTTGATCAAGGTCGAAACAGGATGGATGAGGCAGAACACTGTACGAGCTGAGAATATATTATCGGCCGTGCAGCTACTGACAGCTAATGAAGGCGCCAGCTATGCCGTAGCTTGGGTCGATTGCCTTTCCAGGGGAAACGCGCTTGGCCGCTCGCTGGTTTACCTCGGCGAACATGTCAGCCTTGACGCTCTCCAGGAAAGAAACCCGGGTGCACCGATCTACCCGAATACCCGTGGTCGCGGGATTGCTGTGCCATTGGATGCCCCGGGATTTCTTCTCAACAGGCACTCCATCCGAGCCTTTAATGCGCTCCGTTACGCCCGCGCACGCACCAAGGATGAACTGGTGACGTGGCAATCCTATTTCTTCCCCCTGGACGGCCTTGACCAATGGAACCGGCTCTACGGCCGCCGCGGGTTCCTGCAATACCAATTCGTTCTCCCCCATCAGACAGCGTCACGCGTCTTGCCTGAAATCATGGGAGAAATTGCCACAACGAGGGACCCGTCGTTCCTTGCCGTCCTCAAGACGTTGGGCAAGGGTGGCGGCCAGCTTTCATTTCCTATGCCGGGAGTCACGCTGGCTCTCGATTTTCCCGTATCCGACAGCATCTTCTCACTTCTGGATAGATTGGACCGCTTGGTCGTCGAAGGGGGAGGGCGGCTCTATCTGGCTAAGGACGCCCGCCAGCGGCCCGAAACGTTCGAGGCGGGCTATCCGAATCTTTCTGTATTTCGTCAGCAGCGCCGCGCGATTGGGGCCGAAGGACGGCTCGCGTCGATGTTGTCGAAAAGGATCGCAGTATGACGACACAACCGGGAACCGCCTTGATCATAGGCGGCACTTCGGACATAGGGAGGGCAACGGCCCTCGTCTATGCCGAGCATGGCTGGAAAGTGATCCTTACGGCCCGAAACGACGAAGAAGGCCTGCGGGAGGTCAACCACCTTCTCACCGCCTCGCAGGCCAAGGCCGAACTTTGCCGCCTCGACATCTTGGATACTGAGTCGTTCGGGCCGTTCATCAATTCACTCGGCACATTGCCCAATACAGTCGTCTGCGTGGTGGGAATGCTTCCAACCCAGTCGAGAGCGGTTGCCGACACGGCATACGCCTCACTGTCACTCCGTACGAATTTTGAGGGACCCGCAATTCTCCTTGGCATGCTGGCGGACCGATTCGAGAAGCGGGGCACCGGCACCATCGTTGGTGTCAGTTCGGTCGCCGGAAACCGCGGCCGCGCCTCCAACTATGTCTACGGCTCCGCCAAAGCCGGATTGACTGCTTTCCTGTCGGGGCTTCGAGGTCGATTGTGGCGCTCAGGCGTGAGGGTGGTGACGGTCATGCCGGGTTTCGTCCGGACCCGAATGACAGACGGGATGAAACTGTCACCATTTTTAACGGCAGAACCTGATGAAGTAGCCGAAGCCATCTACGAGGCTGCGGAATCGCGGCACCGCGACATCATCTACGTGAGAAGAAGCTGGCGTCTTGTCATGGGGGTAATCGCCGCGATGCCTGAGGGCGTTTTTAAGCGGGTCAAGTTCTAGGGGCATTGTGCAGATGAAGCCATTGCGCGCCGCTGCTGGCGAGATAGCTTCGGCAAAAGGGTTCGAAGCCTGCAACGATATTTCCGCCCCAGCGCTCGAATTTTGCGTACAGACTATCTGGATTTCTTATCCTGAACGATGTCCCGCGTCGCTGCAATGTTCCTACTATCCAAACGCAAGTCAAAGCGATCGGTTCACGCCGCTGGGTTGGACATAGCGTCATGCAGGTCTCGTTCATCGGTCTCTTAGTTTGTACTGGAATATTGCTTCTAGGATGCTATTTCCGGGCTCCATTAATCATCGGGCTCATTGTGTCGCTGACATTCGGTGCAACAGCCGTTGTTACGCTAAGTTCGCTTGGGGGATCGTCGCCACTCATCTTCACGTTCTTCGCTGCGCTTCTGGTGACTGCCGTCGCCTTCAGGCGACGAATTTGGCGGCACCTCGGCGATGTATTCGGCGAAATCCGACCGATCTGGGCCCTCTGCGCGCTGATGCTCTATGCCATGGTCGGCGCCTGGTTGTTCCCGCGCTTCTTCGCGGGAGATACTATTGTCTTTGTACAATCGACAATGCGACGCGGAGTCGTGGAGGCTCCGCTTGCACCCGTGTCGGGCAATATCTCACAAACCGGATATTTCGTTTTGGGGGGGCTCACTGCTATCGCCCTGTGCGTTCTGCTTCTGCACAAGGATAGAATGGACCAAATTCGGCGCGCATTCCTTCTCTCATGCGGTCTCCACTGCGGGATGGGATTGATCGACCTAATCGGCAAGCTAGCAGGAGCAGGAGATGTCCTTCGGCCGATCCGCACAGCCAACTACGCGATGCTCTCAGAAGTTAAGACGGGTGGTTTTTGGCGCATTGCGGGTGCCGCCTCCGAGGCATCGGCCTTCGGCGGCGGATCACTCGCCTGCTTAGCATTCTGTTATGTTTACTGGCGCAAAACGAAGTCGCGGCTGGCGGGGGGGCTGGCTGTTCTGGTGCTTGTCCTTTTGGCCCTTTCCACGTCTTCGGTGGCCTATGTGGGACTAGCCATACTGAGCATTCCTGTTGCGATCTCTATCTTGCGCTCATTCCTTTCCGGCCGCTTCGACAAGACCGAAATCTTGATCCTCACCGTCGTTTCGCTTGGTGTTTGCATGGCCTTGGCGATCGGCCTTTATGATGAGGGTTTCTTCACTCCATACGTCCAACTACTTGATTCTATGGTTATAAATAAGGGAAATTCCTCCTCTGGCCAGGAGCGAGCGTACTGGAATGCTAAAAGTATGGAGGCGTTCTTCGAGACGAGCGGTCTCGGTGTAGGCTTGGGCAGTTCGCGTGCATCTAGCTGGCCGATCGCAGTTGCGTCACAGCTTGGCTTGGTCGGCGGCCTGATGATGGTAGTACTCTTGGTGGTGGTTTTTCGGGGCATGGGAAGCCTCAAACAGTATATCGATCCAGAAACCAACGCAGTGGTGTCAAGCGTACGAGCTTGTGCTCTGGCTTCCATTGTTGCCGGCTCTCTGGCCGGTGGGAGCGCCGATCCGGGTATCGGCTTTTTCATTGCTGTTGCGGTCATCTGCGCAACCAGGGTCCGTGCTCTAGGCGCAAGTACGCCCGTCACGCGGCTCCCGACGCAGGACTCCTAGGTTCGGCCCGCGACCGGCGGGTCGGATCGCCTGAAGGCTCCTGATACGGAGATCCTTGTCAAACGGCGTTGAAGATTGACCCCTTATCGGCGTGCAATATTGACCCCTAAGGTCGGTGAGCTGATCCGATCCGTCGAGGCTGCTCGGGGTTGCGCACCTGGGCGGTCGTGTCTCACCACGCGAGGAGGTAAGAGATGTGCCGGTATCACCTGCTCCCGACCCACTGCCGGATCTCGTCAGCCAATTGCTCGAGAACGCCCATCGTCCCGTCGGGGAGCGGGTCCGGAAACCGTTGCTCGGGATACGCGAGCGTTCCCCCCAGATGGACCGGCTGGACGCAGGGCATCTCGTGCTGTTCGAAAAACTTGATCATGTTGTCCGCGCATAGGCGCACACTCGGATCGTCCGCGGGATCGGTGGCGCCGTTGACGATGACCGCTCCGAGTTTTCCTTTGAGCTGTTGTCCGTCGCGCCACAGGGGATCCGATCTGTTAAGCAAGACGACGCCCAGGGCCGGCGGCATTCCGAAGCAGGTGGGAGTAGCCATCAGAATCACGTCCGACTCTTTCATGAGTGACAGAACACGATCGATCCCGTCGCCGTGGTATCCGAACGTTTGATAACACTGCTCGCACCCGAGACAGTCGATACGCTCATCGGCCAGACGCACCTGTTCCACGACCTTCACCCGCCGATTTCTCTCGAGCGAGCGAAAAACCTCGCCGAGCATCCGCGCTGAGTTACTGGACGCGCGTGGGCTGCAGTCTATTCCAATGATGGTCGTCGCTTTGTCCATGTGAGGATCCCTAGTAAGGCGTGACAGCTCGATACCGAATGGCACGGGGCGAAGTTTTGAGTATCCCCACCTATGGCCTCAAAGTCGACGATACTCGCTCTTTACCTTTGAATTTTCCGGATCACAATATTGACCCCCCTAAGGTCGGTGAGCTGATCCGATCCGTCGAGGCTGCTCGGGGTTGCGCACCTGGGCGGTTCAGCGGGTTGGGGTTCAGGCGCGGTTCTTGAAGCGCCAGCTCTCGTTGCCGGTCTCGACGATATCGCAGTGGTGAGTGAGCCGGTCGAGGAGCGCGGTGGTCATCTTGGCGTCACCGAAGACCAAGGGCCATTCCCCGAAGGTCAGGTTGGTGGTGACGATGACCGAGGTCTGCTCGTAGAGGCGGCTGACCAGGTGGAATAGCAGTTGGCCACCGGACTGGGCGAATGGCAGATAGCCAAGTTCATCGAGCACGACGAAGTCTTTGCGCCCGAGATAATCGGCCTTGCGTCCCTGCCGGCCGGCTCGGGTTTCGGCCTCGAGCGAGCCCATCGGCAACATGCCGCCGGCCGAAGCCGAGGAACGCTACGACGCCATGTTGGATGAACCAGCCATAGCCGCGTGACTCAAACGAAACAGCTTCGATCAACTCGGGGCGGTTCACATTTACGGGCGCCGGCTCTTTGCAAAGGTGTTGCTCCCGCGCCGCGCTGGCAGAGTTGGCAAACAAAAGCGAGAGGAAAGCAAGAGCAATACGCACTGTTGTCATGTCGGCATCTCGGAAATTTGCCCGGTGGGAGATCGCAGATTGTGGATATCCAGGAAGCGGCGTTCGAAAAATCGGAATGAAAGTTCTGCGGCGACAATCGTCAGAAGGTATGCCAACAAGAACAACGCGATCCACGTATGGATTGGCCTCGGGTTCGCCGAAAAGTCCATTATCGGAGAGAGGGCCAACTTGGCCGCGACGACCGCAATCGCATGGTAAATGTATGCGCCATATGAAATCTCTCCAATATGTTGGAGAGATTTCAGTCTCAAAAGCCAGTGAACGGAACGGTGCTCCACAGCGGCAAGGCTTACAAGGCCGGCAGAGGCGGCGGCTAGCGCACTGTAAAGGAATACTTCGCGATACTGCCCCCACAGAATTCCGGAGAGGACGTTTTTTAGAATGTCGATGCCCCGCGCTTCCACGACATAGTAGTTAATGCTTGTGTAAAGTATTACATAGATGAAAAGTAAGCAGGTTCCAACTATTGCAACAAATGGAGCTTTTCTTTGGAGCATTCCATATTTACTTAAAAAAGCTAGCAAACAGCCCGTCGCAAAGGCGTCGGTATGAAGAAATGATCCAGCGTAGACCGCGTACGCGCTGGTTTCGGCACCCCATCCGATTCTGGTTAGGCCAATCGATACGGCTAGGCGCAACATAGGCGCCAAGATGAGCATAGAAAGTAGCAGCAAGACTACGGTGCGGCGGGACATCAGGAACAGCGCAAAGCCGTAGATGACGTAGAACTGCATCTCCACTGAGATAGTCCACAGGTGCCCGACGGGCCAAGAATCAAGCTCACCTCGCCCAAGCGTCATGGCCAGATTGTTGATAAACCCCAGTAGCGAGCCAAGAGCGATCAGGTCGAGGCTACTCCCACTCACAAGGATGGTCACGACACCTGCGCAGATGTAGGCGAAATAGACAGGGACGATCCTAAGTGCGCGCCTGCGAAAAAACCCTACCAACCTTTCTAGCGCCGGTTGATCGCTTTCCCGGCTTATCACCGTAAGGGTAACAACGTATCCGGAGATCACGAAAAAGAGCCACACACCCGTCCATCCAAATGGTAACAATCCGCAATGCTGTGCCACGACCGCCGTCATGGCTAAGCCTCTCAATGCGTCAACTGGGCCAACTCGCTGGCTGTTTTTCGGCATGTACGGAGACATCATCGACTGCGTTGGCATGCTCATATTCCTTCGGTCCGAGCTTCTCCCTCCTGCTCAGGTGGCTGAAGGCGCTTTTGTGGCTTCTCCTCGTCGCCTCTCAAAGTCGTCTGCCTCATCCTGCCAAAAATCCGCCGGGAGGCTACGGAATGCCTACAGTGTCGCCGGCGGTCTCTGCCTTGAGTTCTATTCCCGGCGCCTCATGCCGCTCGGTCGATGTCAGGTCCAGCGCGCCCGTTTCATCCTCAGCCAGTGGTATTTCAACCTTGATCGTGTCTCCGGGCTCGACGGCACTCGTTTCGTCAGCTTGGATTTGCACTGTCGCACCGTCCGCCGACGGCCGGAAAATCGTGTAGATCGGCGCAGCCAGCTCCGCGTCGGCTCGGCGGGCAAGAAGGCTCGGGGCAGATACCGCGGACTCGTACAATAGCCGCCTTGTCGTCTCTGTCTTGCTTTCGAGAGCATCGAGCTCAGCTTGCGTTTGACGCAGATCGACCGTTATCTCATTTTCGCGCCCATCCTGGAGCTCGAGAATTGATATGTCAGTTTTACTGATTTCCTGGCGCCCGCGCAGCAGACTGGTTTCCGCCGACAACCTCTCGCTCTGCGCCTGGGCAAGGGCCCGCTCCAGAGAAAACTCGCGCGGCGCCGCCGCAAGACCTTTGGCGACAAGCGCCGAAACCGCTGTCAATTCTTTCTGGATTGAGCCGATCTGCTTGTCGAGAAAAACGAGTTGCGCTTCCAGCGAGGCAAGTTCCTTCTGGAGGAACTCGCGGAGACCAAGAAGCGCCTTGACCTGAGTGTCCAATCCCTCGCTGCGCGCCTGGAAGATCAAGCGTTCCTGCTTCAAGAGCACGGCAAAGACGTCGTCCTGAATACGCGACGTCAACTGGGCCGGAAACTGAATGTCGCTGGCATGCGAGAGTTCCGCCTCGAGCCGTGCCTTGCGAGCGAGGAGACTGGCCTCGCTCAGTCTAAGCAGGCTCACATCCCCTTGGCCCTGGATCACCTCGCGCTCGAACCTGGCATCCCTGTCCTCTCGAGTCCGCAACCCGCCCGCGATGCTCAATGCCTGCAAGATGGTCAGCCCGGGCCGGTATGCGAATTCTCCCGACTGCGTCACCTTGCCGACGACGTAGAACGGTCGGAACTGGACGATTTCAACAGCGGTGTTCGGTTTTCGCGAGAGGCCGACGCTTTTCATGAGGCTGTCGCCGATCGAGTTCGCGATCTCACCGGTGGTGAGTCCGGCAGCCTTGATTTCGCCGACCAGCGGTAGCGAAACGGAGCCATTGGGACCGACTATGTATTCGTCATTGAGAGCATCCCAGCCAAAAATCTTGTCGCGTGATGCACGCCATTCGTAGACCTTGACGCGGAGCTTGTCCTGCGGGCCGAGCACATAGTCTGTGGGGTTTGCAGCCGAGGCACCCAACATGCAGGCCAGGGACATCCCCGCATACACCACGACGTGGAGAATGCGCCAACCGTTGCGCCGAGCCGACAGGTTGCCCAGGCGCCGAACTCGATGATTTGAACGAGCGCCGCTGTCGACGGAAAAAGGCAGTTCCTGGAGCATCTCTTACCTCTGCACTAGATCTTCAGATTCTACTCGGGCTCCACCCAGCCCCTTGCGACTGTGAAAGAAGCCGAGTCACTTGTTCCTTGCGACCAAACGTTGCGACGATCACGACCACTATCATCGACGATCAACTCTCCTCGCGGGCAATGGGTACAGATACGGCGCGCGACCACTGCTTGCGAAGTGAGCGCGCCATGATCCTAATCCGCCGGTCGCGCCGATACAGCCTGCGCATAAGGTTAGCGTTGATGCGTGCTTAGACCCATCGAAGTAGGAGGCGTACCTCGTTGGAGTACATCGGGCCTCGGGAGGGTGCGGCGCTTAACCCGATAGGCAGCTTGTTTGGACGGGGCGGACGACACACAGTCGCTGAGCATCCGGGCAACAAAGAATTCCGGAAAAAGGTGCCAACATTCCGGGAGGGCAATGCATGCGCCATGTGCGACAGCCGAAAGCAACCACCATGGTGGGCCGGGATACCAAACATTTGCGATCGATCAGCAAGACGCCATTTGCCGGCATCGACCGCAACGCGCGCATCGCCGTCGTGCATGATTGGTGCCCGAACTTTCGGGGAGGGGAGCAGGTCCTTGCCCGGATCTGCAAGATTTTTCCGAGAGCCGAGGTTTTCACCCTGTTTGATTTTCTCCCGAAGGAGATCAAGGAAGAGTATTTTCCAGGCGTAATTTTCCACGTTTCCGGCATGAATCGACTTCCCTTCGTGGAAAAGTACTACAGGTCACTATTCTTTCTCTGCCCGTTTATGATCGAACAATTTGATGTCACGGGTTATGACGCGGTAATTTCCTCTTCGGCCGCATTCTCTCGAGGCGTTCTGACCCGCCCGGACCAACTACATTTGTGCTATGTGCACAGTCCGGTGCGATATGCGTGGGACGAGCAATTCTCCTATTTGCAGCAGGCCCGCTTGGGATTTGGGCCGAAGGGTCTCGTCTTTCGCTACATGCTTCACAGGCTGCGGACCTGGGACACGAGAACGGCGCACGGTCCTGACCTGATGCTGGCAAACTCGAATTATGTCCGCTCTCGAATCGAACGGATTTACGGCCGCGACGCGCGGGTCGTCCATCCGCCCGTCGCCACCGAGGATCTTAAACTCGTCGTCAACAAGGATGACTACTACGTCACGGCCGCGTTCCACGCCCCGTATAAACGAACGGATCTGATAATCGAGGCGTTCAGCAAAACGCCGTTGCGTCGCTTGGTTGTTGTCGGCGACGAAGTACAATCCAAACATCTGCGATCGCTTGCCGGCCCCAACATAGTCTTCACCGGCTATCTGCCGCGGCATGAATACATCGAAAAAATCGCCAAGGCTCGTGCGATGGTGTTCGCCGGATGCGAGGACTTCGGGATAACGCTTGCCGAGGCCCAGGCGTGCGGCACGCCATTGATCGCTTTCGGCCGCGGCGGCGCGCGCGACATTGTCCGGCCGCTTGGCGAGAGCGCCCATCCGACAGGTGTGCTCTTCGACCGTCAGGCCATCGATTCCGTAGCTGGGGCCATTGATCTATTCGAGAAAAATGCGCTGTCCATTACGCCGCACGCCTGTCGCGTGAACGCGACCCGGTTCTCCGAGGAAAGGTTCGACCTGGCGATACTCGACGCCCTTGGCCTGGCCCAGTCTGTCCAACTCGCTCGCGCGACCGAGTACAATGAACTCTTCGGAGCCGAGAGCTCGACGCGCGATATAACCGGTTCACTTGTCGAGCCAATTTTACAATGAATTCGGTTGACCTTCACATGGCAAGCAACAGAAAAGCGCTTCGACCGGCCGCGTGCCCGTGCTGCTCGGCGCCGGTCAGCGGGTCAATCTACCGGGTCGAATCCATCCCGGTGCATAGTTGTGTCCTGCTGAACTCGGCCCGAGAAGCCCACGCCTTTCCCCGCCGCGACCTTGACCTCGCATTCTGCGACGCATGCGGATTCATATTCAACAGGGCCTTTGACGAGACGATCATGGGTTACTCGACCAATTTCGAGGAATCCCAGCATTTTTCCAGCACCTTCAACAGTTTCGCGAAAGGACTTGCACGCGAGATTGCACAAAAATGTGCGATAGCCGGCAAGCACGTGTTGGAGATCGGCTGCGGCAAGGGTGAATTTCTCCGCGAACTTTGCATATCGGGCGGCTCCACCGGGCTCGGTATTGATCCAGCCTATCGAGCCGACAAAGGCCGCAATGATGAGTACGGCGACGTCAAGATCATCGTCGACTATTTCGGACCGGACTACCAGCATCTCCAGGCGGATACGGTCCTCTGTCGCCACACGCTCGAACACGTCAGCTCGGTGTCGAGTTTCGTGCGGCTGATCCGCAAGATGATCGGCAAAAGGACCCAGGATTGGGCGGTCTTCGAGACGCCTGATGCAAAACGTGTGCTCGTGGAGAGCGCGTTCTGGGACATTTACTATGAGCATTGCTCCTATTTCAGTCCTGGCGCGCACGCACGCCTGTTTCGCCAGGAAGGTTTCGACGTTACTGATCTGGAGCTCGTCTATGACAACCAGTACATCGTTCAGTACGCCCGGCCCTCAGCCGGCCGGACGATGCCGAGACTACCGCTCGAGCACGATCTGGAAGTGATGCACCGTTTGGCGGAAACCTTTCCCGCTCGCGTGCGTGCGGTTCAGGATTTCTGGCAGGAGCGCATCCGCGCCGCATACGCCGCCGGCCGGCGGGTCGTCCTGTGGGGCGGCGGCTCCAAGGCAGTGTCGTTCCTGACGACCTTGCAGCTTGGAGACGAAGTCTGGGCAGCAGTCGACATCAACCCATACAAGCAAGGCAAGTTTACGCCCGGGACCGGTCACCCGGTCATCGCGCCAAGCGACTTGTTGGACGCTCCCCCTGATCTCGTCATCGTCATGAACCCGATATACGTGAACGAAGTGGCGCAATCCTTGGTTGCACTGGACCTGCGGCCGGAAGTTGTCGCGGTCTGACGTCCACCCCAGAAGGAGCCTGGAAATGGAACATTCCAAGTCGCCAAAGGTATCCCTTGGTTTACCCGTCTACAACGGCGAGAATTTCCTGTCCGATGCGATTCAGTCGATCCTCGAGCAAGATTTCGGCGATTTCGAACTTGTCATCACCGATAATGCTTCGACGGACAGGACAGCGGATATATGCTTGGAATTTGCGCAGCGGGACAGGCGCATACGCTATGTCCGAAACGTTCGCAACCTGGGAGCCGGTGCCAATTTCAATCGAGCGTTCCAACTGAGCACAGGCGAATATTTCAAATGGTGCGCGCACGATGACCGCTTGAGCAGTGGTTTCTTGACAGACTGCGTGCGTGCGCTTGACGCGAATGCCCGCCACGTCATTGCCTACCCGCGACTGCTGGGGATCGACGAAACTGGTCAACTGACTTCCTATGTCGAAAGGGTGCTGCCGGACATGGGAGGATCGACGCCCGCATCCCGCTTCCGGTTGATGGTTGCTGCGCACGGTTGGGATGCTGCGATGTTCGGCCTCTGGCGCCGGGCGTCGTTAGCTAAAACGACACTGCACGAGCCCTACTACGGTTCGGATTGTGCGCTTCTGGCCGAGATGGCTCTTCTCGGGACGTTTGTTCATGCGCCCAGCGCGATACTATACAGCCGTGATCATCCGACGCGCTCGGTGCGATTGCCAAGCTCCGAGCGACTGGCTTGGCAAAATCCTGGTGGCTCCACGGCGAATGCCTTTGAGTTGTCGAGGCGGATAAAACACCTCGTCGCAATTGCCTATCGGCACAGGCGCAAAGCACCGTTGGGCATGACACTGCTTCATCTGGTTGCGTGGATCTTGCATCCGCTGCTTATCGCGAGACTGTTCCTGGAACTTGTAGGCGCTGTTTCTCCGCAGCTTCGTACCAAGCTCCGCGGCGCTGGCTTGGGAGCGCTGAAGCGCATTGATGCCGCGTCCAACCGATCGCCTGTCTAGAAACGTGACCCGCCGGGAGGCCTTGTATGAACCTTCGCCAAGTCACGCCCGCGGCCGCAGCAGTGTCAGCCTTCCGAAAATTGCCAGAGGGTTCGGGCAAGAGAAATCTGGTGATCGTCCGGGCGGGGCGTAGCTCTTTGCATGCCGGCTGGACTGAGGGGGCGGGCGACGCCGACTTCGATCTTCTCGTCGCCGCCTACGAGGCTGGCGTCTCCCATGGACAGAACGATTTCAGTGTATTTCTCCCGGGGCGCAAGATCGCCGGCTATCATGCCTTGTTTCAATGCTACCCCGAAATTGTGACGCGATATGATCTCATTGCACTGATCGACGATGACATCGAGACGACGAAGCTGGACTTGAATCGTCTGTTCGCCATCGGCCGCCGCTATAAACTTGATCTGTTTCAGCCAGCACTGTCTTGGGACAGCTATTTCTCCTACGCAGCGACGCTTGTCAGCGGCAAGCGATACTTGTTGCGATATACCAACACGGTCGAGATGATGTGCCCGGTGTTCAGCGCCAGGTGCCTGCAAACGGCGTTGAAATTGTTCGGGCTCGGCTACGAGACGGGAATAGACCTTCTTTGGACCCGCCTGACTGACATGCCTTGGTTGCGGTACGCCATCGTTGACGATGTCGTTGTAAGACACACGCGGCCGGTCGGGACAACAAAGTCGCTTCAAGGTTTCGCCGCCAACGAGCCTTATGACGTGCAGATGGATGCTGTGCTCAAGAGGTTCGGCGCTGCGTTTCGCGGGTTCGTAACCTATGCAGCGGTGGACCGGCGCGGGCAGCTCATCCGGTCTCGCTTTCTGATCGGCCTTAACTCCCTGTCCCTTTGGCGGGCGCTGTCCAAGACGCCACTTAGATGGCCGCAGTTTATGCGCCGCTCGACCGACTATACGCGACACTGCTGGCTGAGGCCGGTCAACCTGCAACGGATCGACGTCGATGGAGTGATAAAGTCAGGCCATCAGCCGCAAAGGGTGGATCGCAGGATCAGGCAACGATGATATCGGGGGCAAGACCAAGCTCGTGTGCCGCCTGGGCAACTTCGTCTCGATACAGCGGGTTCATCACGATGATTGACCGCACGGGTCGGCCGCGCAGGCTCTCCGGCCCAACCACAGCTGTGCCTGTGCCTGGAGCAAAGCGCCCTTGCTTGTGCGGGTTGACGTCGACGAGAGCGCTTATCCGCGCTCGGGAACGACGTTGACGAAAGTGATGCCCTTTGATCCCGCACCCCAGACAAGGTAATGGGTAATCGCGCCACCAGGGGCGACTTTGTCGCGATAGTTTTGGTCGAAGCGGCGGACCAAGGTATCAATCCTTCCAGGGCTTGAAAGACCAGCGGTCATCCCGGTTTCGGGAGGCTTGCTTCGATGAAGAGATACTGGTCACGGTCGCGTCCCCACAGGTGGTGTAGCTCGGCGGTAGTGAAGCCGCTCGCGAGCGCGCCCTCGATAGCGCTGGAGCGAGCGAGCGGCTTTGCGGTGGTCATCAACAGAACCTACGCGCGCTCGTGGAGAAGACTCCGGAATTCCGATCTCTTGCGCGAGATGATTGGCTTTACCGCCGAGCGGCTGATGGAGCTGGAGGTTGGGGCCGCCACCGGCGCCGGCTATGGCGAGAAGAACCCCTTGCGCACGGCCCAGCGCAACGGCTATCGCGAGCGCGACTGGGAGACGCGCGCCGGCACCGTCGAGCTGCGCATCCCCAAGCTCAGGAAGGGCTCCTATTTCCCCGGGTTCTTCTAGAGGTCGCGCCCGACACCAAACTAGCCGCGAAGCCTGAGGAACAAGTCTCGCGCATTGAACAGGTCAGAGCGCACCAGCACGAAGAGAGCCGTACAATAGACAGCGGCTCCAAGGCCAATAGCGCTAATAAGAAGCGTCTCCTGCGCGGCGTGCTCAGGCGCGCTGCTTAGCCACGCGCTGACGGCGCCGAACATCAGGAGGGCGGCGAGAGCCAGTCGTGGGAAGATCTCAAGGGGTCTCAGCACGTCGATACGCGCGATGCGCTGAGCGTAGAAGAGGAAGACTGGTAGGAGGACCAGGCCGCAGGCTACGAGCGCCACCATCGTCATCTCAAGGCTGATCTGCGCAGTGACGGACAACAGCATCGTTGCGACAACAGAGTAGGCAATGTTCAACTTCAGGATCAACCTGGAGTGACCCATTGCAAGGATCGTAAACGCGCAGAGGCTGTCAATCGTGCGTTGCAGGCCCAGCAGCATGAGAATCTGGACAGCGACGACCCCGCTGGCCCATTGCGGGCCGAAGATAAAGGGAACCGCGATCGGTGCGATCGCGGCAAATCCGATGAATGCAGGAAACCCTGCTATCCCGGCGATGCGGACGGTCGTGTTGAAGAAACGGTCGATCTTTTCGGGTTGATCTTGAATCCGTGACACGGTGGGCATAGTGACAGCCATCAGCGGACTGAGGAATACTTGCACCAGAAGGTCGAGCGGACGACGGGCGAGAGCATAGACTCCGACCGCGTGGGGGCCGAGGAACGTGCCGAGTAGGACCTTTGGAATTTCCTCATTCAAAAAACTCCAAAAAGTCTGGACGATAAGCGGGCCGCCAAATCCTAATAGGTCACGAACCTTTGCATAGGAGAAGGTCAGACGGGGCCGCCAAGAACTGCCAACGAGAAGGACAGCGGTTTCCACAGCCGCTTTTGCAAGGTGCATCCAAATCATGCTCCATACGCCGAAACCGGCTATTACCAAGACGATGCCGAGTGTGCCGCCGACGACGGTGCCGGCAAGTGTACGCAACGCGAACAAGCGGAACTCGAGTTGGCGCTTCAACACAGCCGCAGGTACCGACGAGAGGGCCTGAATTACGACGACCACGCTGCTCCAGCGGATGAGATCTTCGAGAATGGGCTGTCCGAACGCTGCAGCAATCAAACCGGCAGACATCCAGATGAGCCCGCTAATCACTGCGCCGCTCGCGGCGAGAAGCCAGAAGGCCGAGTCAAAGTGTAAGGACTCAATTTTAGGGTGCTGAATGAGTGCCTCCGGTATTCCGATCGTGACCGGAACAGCAAGAATGACGGGTACAACCATGGAGAGGGCGGCGAGGCCGAATGCCTCAGGTCCGAGGTGCCTGGCCAATACGACAAAAATGGCAAACATGGCTGCTTGCCGCCCCCATGTTTCGACTGCTGTCCAAGCTGCGCCGCTGACAATCTTCGCGCCGATCGATGTCATCGCATGTCTCTTTGCCCGTTGGAGGACGGAACTGCGACCTTCGATCGCGCAGTCAAGGCTTTCCGTCTTCGTCTCACGGCTGCGCCGTTAGCGATCTGGCCTGGTCTACGTGAATAAAAAGGAGAGCCGTCGATCTCTCTCCGGCCATCGTTTATCGAGCTGGAATCTCGCGAACGCAGAGTCGTCGCGGGACACAGATGGCGTTTCGCATGTTTGCTCGTCATTCTATTCCACCATCCACAAGCACGCATGGCTGAGGATGCTGTGGTTAGCGAGGAAGGGTGGCTGCATCCAGTTCTTATTGGTCATAGGCAGCTCCTCTGGAAATCCTCTTTGTAGCGCAATCAAATTAGGCGGTGTTGGCTGATATCCTGATGATATCGCTGCGGCCGCGTTGCCGGGATTCGAATTCGTTCGAGTGCATCTTGCAAACCTTACGCCGGAGCGTGGGAACGTAAACGTCCCCAAACGACGTATGTCTTACGCACCCGTGGCAGTTTGGTGCAGTCCGATTACCGATGGACCATCCCGCGTCCCACACGCCCATCCGCGCAGGCGATCAAGAAGCGCCTCTTTCAGCGCTGGCTGATATTCAAGGGCAAACGAGGTGCGCCGCGGCAATCAAAGTGAGAGCGCCTCTCTGCCAGATTGTCGGGCTATAACGTGGCGAGAATGTCCGATGACCCTTGGTGGAATGGCCATGTTGATCTCGACCGGCACGGTCATTGGACTGTATCCCCCACCAATCCCGTTCTGCGCTTTCGTGCCGCCGCGGTTGAATTGAACTTTCATGCAACCGCAATCTCGGGTGTGAAGCCGAGTTCCGCTACGAGACTGGTGATCTCCTCGCGGTAGAGCGGGTTCATGACGATGATTGATTCGACTGGCTGGCCGCGCAACGCCTCCGGAGCAAGGATCGGAGTGCCGGTTCCTGGCGCAAAACGACCTTGCTTGTGCGGATTCACATCGATGATCGCGCGGATCCGATCGGCGCCTGGCACCACGTTGACGAATGTAATGCCCTTCGATCCCCCTCCCCAGACGACGATCTGCTGGGGATTGCGTCTCGCGATGTAACCACCCAATCGCTCGATCTTGTCGCGATAGGCGCGCTCGAAATCGCGGACGAGCATCTCGATTTCGCGGCTGTCAACGGAAGTAGCGTACTTGGGGGCAGCCGGCCGCGCCTCAATGTAAAGATACTGGTCGCCGAAAGACGTCCCTGCATCCAGCACTCGAAAGCCAGCCATCTCGAACGCCGCGTTCAGCGAAGCTGGCGTGAAATAGGAGGCGTGCTCATAAATGAGGTCCCAGATTCCCATATCCCGGAGCGTGTAAAGGACATTCGGGACTTCAAAGAAGAACACCGTCTCCGGTGCGATGCCCGGATGGGCGCGAAGGGCGCGCAGGAATTTCACCGGCTCGGCGATATGTTCGAGAACCTGGCGGCATACCACCAGGTCAGGACGCAGATCCGCGTAGGAATCGCCGAACCAGTCTTTGATAAATCGTACTCCAGGGACCGCGTCCCCCCGGTTGTCCTCGAAGCTCTTGTCGAAACCGATTCCCTGCGCACCGCTGATCAAGCTTAGCCGCTTCAGGAAATCCCCCTTGCCGCATCCAATATCGACGATCGTCTTCCCCGAGAGCGCGTAGGTCCTGCTCAGGCGCTCGGCCAGCGTTTCAACAAACGCCACGAAACGGGGGGAGTAATGAAGCGAATTCTCGTAGCTTTGCGTATAACCGATGCGATTTTCCTCGAATGAGGCGTTGAAGACGTGCGTGCAGCCGAGGCAGAAGGTAGTCGCAAATCTGCCGGTCTGTGCCGCGCGCGCCGATGCCGCGTCCGCACAAAGCGCGTTGCAGAGCAGGGGCAACGCTTCGAATAGCACCGAATTGAGCAGATTTCGCTGACCGCAGACCAAGCAATCGGTTCGAATGGAACCCGTCGACTGCGTCGGTCCATCGGCTTTCAGGCAAGCTATCTGTGCGCGGTCCGCCTGTTTTGTCATATGATTCTCGGCGTTGGGACGGGGAGGATGAATTTTCCGCCGCGTGCACGATACTCGGCCTGTTGATCGAGAATTTCGTCTACGAAATTCCAAGCAAGGAGAAGCACGTAGTCGGGTTGCACCTCGAGAAGCGCTTCAGTCGAGCGGATCGGCAGGCGCTGTCCGGGCATATATTTGTTGTGTTTATAGACGTTGCGATCCACGACGAAGTCCACGAGGTCGCGTCCGATGCCGACGGTGTTAATCAGCGTTGCTCCCTTGGCTGCCGCTCCATAGGCGGCAATCGTGGCACCCTGCGACTTTAACCGGCGTAAGAGCGTGGAAAGATCGCGCTTCAGCGCGTCGACCTTGGTGGAGAAATCGCGGAAATAGCCGATCGCATCGATCCCGCGCGAGGCTTCATGGGCAAGCTGGTCCTTTACTGTCGCACCCACGTTCTCGCGCGATTCCACATAAAGGCGCAGCGAACCGCCATGGATTGAAAGGTGCTTGACCTCATTGAGGTAAAGCCCGTGGCGGCGAAAGAGCTTATCCAGTGCAGTAACTGAAAAATAGCAAAGATGCTCGTGATAGATCGTGTCGAACTCACAATGTTCGATCAAAGGTTCGACATAGGGTGCCTCGATAACCGCCACACCGTCATGCTTGAGAAGTCGGGCAATTCCTGCCACAAATCCGTTGGTGTCGGCCACGTGGGCGAGCACGTTATTGGCATGGATAATGTCCGCGCGCATGCCTTGCGCGCGCAGCGTTTCAGCGACATCGCGGGTGAAGAATGCACAGCGCGTGGGCACGCCGACCCTCTCGGCAGCGGCGGCAGGTCCGTCGGCCGGATCAATTCCGAGCACCCGAATTCCCGCCTCGACGTAGTTCTTCAGCAGATAACCATCATTGCTCGCCAATTCGATGACAAGGCTCTCCGGGCCAAGACCGCGGCGATTGATCAGATCAAGCGCATTCGCACGCGAATGCTTTAAGAGAGCAGGGGAGAAAGAGGAATAATATGGATAGGAATCGGCAAAAAGAATTATCGGATTCACCGTCTCGGTGATCTGGACGAGGCTGCAGTCTTTGCAGAACGCGACGCGCAGCGGAAAAATGGGCTCCGGTTCGCCGATGTCGCTGCTGGTGAGAAGGCGATCGGCCAGTGGCGTTTTACCGAACTCGAGAAACGTCTCAATGGCAGTTCCACCGCAAGATCGGCAGGCCCGCTCGGTTACCGACTTCGCATCTAGGCACATCATGTCCATATCGTCCCCCTTAGCCCGGCTCAGTCTGCTTTGGCCAGAACGGGAACGCGACCAGGTGCTCGTCCAGTTCGCAATCGCGGATCAGCTTTTTCACGTGGGCGATGCGCTTGAAGCGCTCCCCCTCGAACTCTTCAAGCAAGAGACCAACAGTGCCGAATGCCTCATAGAGCTGCGCGACGTCGCGTCGGGCCGTCCGTTGCGGCTTGAACGCGTGCAGGCTCTCTGTTCCTCGGCCAGCCGTGTCCCAAATCCGCCCGCGAGGATACCCACTTTCATAAAGTCTTCCCCACCAACAAACACACGTCTCGAACGTCCGTGAGTTCTGTTACCATGGGCGATCGGCGTTCAACAACGCGAGCGAACGGATGATGGAAGCGCACCAATGTGGACCTTTAGGCGGACCTTCAGCACCATGCTTGATAGTCAATTGCGACTGCGACTTAGGCCGTTTGAAGTAGGCGACTGGTCAGCGTCGGCTGTCATTGTTGCGCCGCATCCGGATGATGAGACGCTGGGTTGCGGTGGCGTTGCGGCCAAAAAGATTGCCTTGGGTGCCTAGGTCCGTTTTGGTTTTTGTCACCGATGGCGCCGCGTCCTCATCGCGACCTTAGGCATCCTGAAACCTTGCGGACGACACGCGAGGCCGGAGCCATAGAAGTGAAGTAGTTCATCGTCTGGGCGCATCATCCGAAAGTGTTACATTCTTACGACTTCCAGGCGGGGCGGCCAATCATCACGTTCATGCGATAACACATGCGGTCGTGTCGATGCTCAACACATGGCGGCCGCAGAGCGTTTTCGTGAACTATGCAAAGGATCCGACTTCCGATCATGTCGCCGTCAATGCAGCAGTTCGCGCGGCGCTTCGTGCTTATGGTCGCCCTGTTACGGTATTCGAGTATCCAGTCTGGATTGGTACCATTGCGTCGTCCACGCTCAATAGCCTCGCCTGTCTTGGCGATGTTATCGGCGTAATGCGGGAAGCGCTGGCGGCGCATGCGTCGCAGATGCAGCGCCTGGAGAACCAAGATGAATGGCGGACGCTGTCGGACTTGTCGGGGGGAGATTTCGTCGGGCGGTTGCTGGCCGACTAGGAAATGTTCACACGCTACGAAATCAACATTTAGCATGTTCGGCCGCCTGATCGCGGTCCTGATGATCGGCTACACCCTCGCAAGTTGCGAGGCCGCTCAGGGACAGGGACCTCCCGAAGAAATTCTACAGTCGGGTCTTGTTTTTGAACGCAAAGAGATTGCCCCCTATTCAGGAGACGTAAAGCTTGTTGGCGATATAGACGGCGACAGTCGACTGGATTTCGTTCTTGGCGGCTTCCCCGAGGATGCGATGTCTTGGTGGCGGTGGCCCGATCTGGTTCACACCGTAATCGCGAGGCCCCGCGTCGAGTTCACCACCGACGGAGTGCTTGCCGACATCGATGGGGACGGTGATCGCGACATCGTCACGGCCGATGGGCCCGATGCTGTCAATCTCGTCTGGTTCGAGAACCCGCGGCCGAATGGTAACCCGACCCACGGTCCCAGCTGGAAGCGTCGGGAAATCGGTGCAGTCGGCAGCTGGGGCAAAGACATCAAGGCCGCTGATTTCGACGGGGACGACCTCGTTGATATCGTCGTTCGAGCGCCTGGCGAAGTGATGATTTTCTTCCAGGAAAGCCCCAGCTCCTGGGCCCGCGTGGGCTTGTTCTTCAACCTTGGCGAAGAGGGAATGGCAATCGGCGATATTGACGGCGATGCTGATGTCGATCTCGTCCTGCACGGAGTATGGGCGTCGAATCCAGGCGCAGCGGCAGCACGCGATGCAGCACTATGGCGCAGCTACGAGCTTGGTCCGTTCAATCCTGCATTCAAGGCGCTCGTCACCGACCTTGACCAGGACGGCCGCGCCGACATTCTGACTTCAAGTTCCGAGCACACTGACGACGTTGCCTGGTTCCAGCCCCTCGCCGGACCGACGGGCCGCTGGATCCGCCATGTCATTCAGCCTTCTGTCGCGGGCGCCCATACGCTGCAGGCCGCCGACATGGACGGAGACGGGGACAACGATGTCGTTGTCGGGCAGATGCATACGACCGAGGAGCGCAAGCTCGCGATCCATTACAATGTCGACGGGCGAGGAACGCGCTGGGCCCGTCAAGTGATCGACGATGTGGGTCTCCACAACGGCGTCGTCGCCGATGTCGACAGGGACGGTGATTTTGACATCTATGGGGCGAACTGGGTGGGCAACCCGCCTGTCAGAGTGTGGATCAATCGGCTGGATCCGCCTGCATCGGTCCGCCTCGACCGCTGGACCTATCATCGCATCACGAACGGGCACGTCCGCTCCTTTGGGATCGCTTTTTCCGCCATGGATGGTGATGATCTCACTGACATCATCTCGGGTCCGTTCTGGTACCGTCAACCGTCCAAAGCCTGGAACACAGAATGGGAACGGACCCCGCTTGCCGAGGGTGTGGACGCGGTCGCAGCCCTGGATCTCGATGGTGACGGGCGCGGGGAGGTCATAGCACAGCGCGGCGGAGGTAGGGCGCTGCACCTGGTGTGGCTCCATGCCGAGGACATTGAAGCGCACCGCTTTGAAGAGCACGAGATCGGAGAGGTTCCCGCCGCCAGTCATGAGCTCGGCTCTCAGGGCCATGTGCTAGCCCAGGTCGTAAAAGGTGGGAAGCCGGAGCTGGCGGTCTCGAGTGGCGGTGGGGTTTTCTATTTTAAGATTCCTGACGATCCAACAGTCGAGCCATGGCCGCGCACCCGCATCTGCGCCGAAGCGTCTGATGAAGGGATCGCATTCGCCGATATCGATAGGGACGGTCTACTTGACCTTGTCGCCACGACCGGCGATGCAAAGACGGCCGCATGGTGGCGCAATCCGGGTGACGGCTCGCCAGACTGGGAGCTTCGGCATGTTGGAAAAGTTCCTGAAATGGTCTATCCCGACCGCGTCGCGGCCGCCGATCTTGATGGCGACGGACGTGCGGACATCGTCGTGACCGAGGAAAATGGCAAAGCCGACAGCGCTAAGGCGTATTGGTGGCACAACCCCGGCGACAGCTCCTCCGACTGGGAGCAACACGAAATCACCTCGCGCGGTTCCCTTAATAGCCTTTCAGTGTCCGATATGACTGGCGACGGCAGGCCGGATCTTATCATGGGCGAGCATCGCGGCGCACTTCGTCTCTCGAGCTGGCATAATCTGGGTGGGGGACGGTTCATCGAGCAGCTGGTCGGCGAAGGGATGGAAAGCCATCTGGGAGCAAGGACGGTCGATCTCGACGGTGACGGGGATCTCGACATTGTGTCGATCGCATGGGACGCATTCGAAGCGATCCATGTCTGGCGGAATGACGCGGTCGGCAAGGATGCTGATGGCGACCAAAAGGCCCGCTGACGAGGAGGGGTGAGCACCTGCCGGCGCCGCATGAACCGTAGCGAGCTCAGCCGGCTCCACCTGTTTGCACGGCTGCGCAGGCGCTCATGCCTCGACGCTCAAGTCCGGGAAAGTGCGATGCGCTGAATGAATTCAACCGCTCGACGTGCTAAACCATTCGACGTTGTCGCTAGCAGGTTCACCAAGCCAGTGCGCAAGTCGGGTCGCTCATGCCTTTACGACGTTGTCGGTGCGTGACTGACTACGCGCACACGCATTTCGGGTATCGAGCACCAGCTTTGCGTGCTTGGTGATGTTCTGCCAATCGATCGCATCGTGATCTGTCGAGATGACAACGGCATCATACGATGCCAAACTGCTAGCGCAGATATCCACAGAGGGGCGACCTGCTAGGTTGGCGTACTCTCTTGTTCCGGGTATCTCCGGTACGTAGGGGTCGTGGTAATCAACGACTGCCCCGCGTCGCTCCATGATGTCGATCAGCTTCAACGATGGGCTTTCTCGTGTGTCACCCACGTTTTTCTTGTAGGACATCCCGATCACCAAGATCCGCGAACCGCTCAGGCCGCGGCTCGCTCGCCGGTCCAAGGCCTCCACAAGGCGGTCAACCACATAATGCGGCATGTTCGTGTTGATTTCACCGGCAAGCTCAATGAAGCGTGTTGTTACTTCGTACTCTCTTGCCTTCCAGGTCAGGTAGAATGGGTCGATCGGGATGCAGTGCCCGCCGAGGCCGGGGCCTGGATAAAACGCCATATATCCGAACGGCTTGGTCTTGGCGGCTTCGATCACCTCCCAGACGTCGATGCCCATCCTGTCAAAAATCACCTTTAGCTCATTGACCAACGCAATGTTCACAGAGCGGAATATGTTCTCGGTCAGCTTCACAGCCTCTGCCGTTGCGGTGGAGGCCACGGGAACGGTTTGCACAATGATCTGATCATACAGCTCCTTGGCAACTTGTAGGGACGATGGGTCGTCGGCGCCTATCACCTTTGCAACTTTGGCGGTGGTGTGTACGTCGTTGCCTGGGTCGACCCGTTCGGGCGAATAGGCGAGAAAAAAGTCCTTTCCTAGAGAAAGATTCGTCGCCTCGAGCAGCGGCTGCACGACCTCACGCGTCGTTCCTGGCCAGGTCGTCGACTCCAGGACGACAAGTTGACCAGGGCGCAGCCGCTCCGCGATCGCACGTGCGCTGTTTTCGACGAACGAGAGGTTCGGCTCCCGGTTTTTGGTAAGCGGCGTTGGCACCGCTATCAAGATCGCGTCGGGTTCGCCTAGGTCGGCGAAATCGCTGGTGGCGCGAAACCGCTTGCTGTCGACAGCCACTTTGATGGCAGCGCCAGGCAAATGATCTATGCCTGTTTCTCCGCGGTTAAGAAGTGCAACCCGAGACGCGTCAATGTCGAACCCGATGACTTTGAACCCCGCGTCCAGCGAGATCATGGCGAGCGGCAGACCAACGTAGCCGAGGCCCATGATGCCAATGGTGTAGTCCCGCGTTCGGATGCGGTTAACCAGTTCCTGAAGGTCTGGAGCAGTCTGCATGGGATGCTGGCAACTTTCGCTTCAATGTCGACAATAAAGGATCGCCTCAATTACCGCGGGGAAGCAGTTCACAGCAATCAGCAAAATGTATGCGCTTAGCCAACCCCAGAGCTGAAAACAGCACGGATTGCACCATTGGGAGAACAGCCGAAATGCTTACCCCAAGCCACGTTGTCAAATAAACCTGGCGCTGCCACATTTAACTTTCAAGCGACGTCCGAAAGGATCTGGGAGCCACCTTCGCTCGCGAGAGCGAAGATGTCGCGTTGGCGAAGGGACGCACCCTGCGTCAGTCGATTAAACTGTTCGGTTGAGGTGGGGAATATGACGCAATCGATCCTGGTAACTGGTGGAGCGGGCAATATCGGCAGCGCCCTCACTCGCGCGTTGGTCAAGCTACCTCAGACCCAGGTGGTCGTCGCTGACAACCTGTCGACCGGTAGTCGAGACAAGGTACAAATAGACGCGGGCAATCTGACCGTAGTAAAGGCGGATGCGAACGATTTCGACGACATCTCATCGTTGTTCTACCGCTTCCATTTCACCCACGTCTTCCACTTCGCAGCCGTGGTCGGTGTGCAGCGGACTTTGGCAAATCCGTTGCTCGTGCTGCGCGACATCACCGGTATCGAGAACGTGCTGAGGCTATGCAAGAACACCGGCGCCGAGCGTGTCTATTTCGCTTCGTCATCGGAGGTATATGGCGAGCCTTTCGAGATTCCTCAAAACGAGAGCACCACGCCGCTTAACTCTCGTCTGCCGTATGCAGTGGTGAAGAATCTTGGAGAGGTCTATCTGCGCACTTTTCAGCGTGAGTTTGGACTGCCATTTACCATTTTTCGCTTCTTCAACACCTACGGACCACGTCAGAGCGAGGATTTCGTTCTGCCGCGATTTGTGCGTGCCGCCCAGCGCGGCGAGCCCCTGACGATTTACGGGGACGGTTCGCAGACCCGCACCTTCTGCTATGTCGACGACACGGTTGACGCCTGCATCGCGGTTCATCGAACGCGCGCGCACGAGAACGAAGTGATCAACGTGGGCAGCGACGTGGAAATGAGCATTCGACAGCTGGCCGAGTTTGTCATCGAAGTGCTGGGCTCGTCATCGAAGTTGGAATTCCGACCGCCCCTTGCGGAGGGCGACATGACGCGCCGCTGTCCTGACACGAACAAGATGAAAGCTATATTGAACCGTCCCCTGGTGCCGCTCGAAGAGGGCATTCGCCGCCTCGCCGACCACCTCTCCCGACCGGAAGACCGCCCTGCACTTAGAAGAGTCGCCTGAACGAGCTGACGGTGGGGAGTGACATGAAGCTCGTATACGTCGGTCAGCCGTACGATAGACTTTTTCCGCCTGTTCAAAACTCAATCGGTCTGATCGTCTACAATACGGCGCTGCGGCTCGGCGAAGGCCTGCAGATTACGCTCTATGGCAAGCATTATCGAGACGACACGGTGCCCGCGGACCTGCCGTTCGCGGTGCGGCGGGCTGCGGCGCGGCGTGACCGCGCGTTGCAGCGGATCATCCGCCAGTTTCCGCGCCTGGCGCGCTGGCTGCGGCTGGATCGGAAGGCCGATGACCACTCGCAATATCGTAACAAGGTTCGTCGCTACCTCGCCGTCGATCGACCAGATATCGTCCATTTGATGAATTACTGGGCATGGTGCCGGGAACTGAAGGCAGCCAGCTCATCCCATCGGCTCGTGCTTGAGATGCAGTGTGAGTGGCTGTCACAGCGTGACCGCGATCAGGTGGCCGGTCAGCTCAAGGTGGTGGATGCGGTGGTCGCCGTCAGCGACCACATCGCAAGCACCTTTCGTTCTGCATTCCCGGACTATCCTGGCGTCGTTGCCACCGTCGGTAATGGCGTGGACGTTTCTTACTTTCGGCCGAGCGAGCAGCGGGCCTCCGCATCCACCAGAACCCGACGTGCCATCTTGTTCGTTGGGCGGGTATCGCCAGAGAAGGGGCTTCACACACTGATCGAGGCCTTCAGTGAGGTTGCGGCCAGGTTTGCGGACGTCGACCTTCGGATCGCAGGGCCGCAATCGCCGCTTTCCGTAGACTTCCTGACCAGCCTCTCGTCGGATCCGCGGGTTACCGCATTGAACCGTTTCTACGATTTCTGGGGCAATTGCAAATATCGGGAACACTTAGAAGAACTCATCGAGAGCCACGGGTTACGTGATCGAGTTCACTTCATGGGCAACGTGCCCCACAAGGACCTCGTAGCGACGTACCATGAGGCCGACATTGTGGTGAATCCGTCACTCAGCGAGAGCTTCGGAATATCGGTCGTGGAGGGCATGGCCTGCGGGATACCGGTGGTTGGAACGCGCGTGGGCGGGATGTGTGAATCCATTCTAGCTGGCAACACCGGGATGCTGGTCGAAGCCGATGCTCCTGGCGAGCTCGCCCAGGCATTGATCACGATGCTGGAGGATACGGTCCGGGCAAGCGAAATGGGCAGCGAAGGGCGCAAGCGTGCCGTCGAGCTGTATTCGTGGGAGGCGCGCGCAGAACGGCTCAAGTCAGTCTATCAGAAGCTGCGCCCAGGCACGCCGGTCCATGTTTCCACAAAGGTCGTGAGCCATTGAGCCTTAGCGGTGGGCGGCGCTCGCCAAGTGCCTCACAGCATGTGTAGGCCGATGTGATGAGCATGCGGCGACCCTCAGTGTAGCGCTCAACGCGGTGGGAGTATCGGTTTACCGGCCAACCCGTATCGGATTGAAATGGGCCCGTCAGGCCCGCCGTTCTTTCCCTAACGGGCGTCAGGGGCACCCAGCCCAAAGGGCGGAGAGAGGCCGAGTGAACCTGTTCTACAATTCGCAACACATTGCTGGTGGCGAGGCGGTGGTCTCGGGATCGTAACGCGACGCGGCGACCAGATTTTGCGCGACGCATCCAGAAAAGCCGGCGTATGGGCTGGTCGGAGTTCGAGACCCTGACGGCGCGCGGGTCGCGAAGAGCCGAGTGCGGGAAAGCCGCACGCCCGGATCTGTGAGGGCGAAAGCCGAATGGCTGAGCTACTCGACCTTGAGGGAAAGCCTATCGGCTAGGGGCGTCGTGCCGAGCTTCAGGAAAGTGTCGATGTGACTTCCGCCGCAGGAGCGGCAAACCTGCTCGGTTACAGAGCCTGCACCAGCAATCATCATGGCCATGGCTCCCGGCTGTGTTTGTTCAAACCGCTACCGCTAACTGCGACGTGCGGCGCAGATCGGTATCCAGTTCGCCATCTTGGATCAGCTTCTGCACATGGGCGATGCGCTTGAACCGCTCGCCCTCGAAATCCCCAAGTGCAAGACCCGCCGCGCGAAATGTGTGATAGAGCTGTTCGATACCGCGCCGCGCTGTCCATTGCGGCTTAAACCCGTGCAGGCGGCGACCAATATAGGTGCAGTCGACGCGATAGCACCGTTTGTCTGGCCCGGCGTCGGGCGCGAACTTCACCCGGCTGTCGGGAACGATCGTTTGCACCAACTCCGCGATCTCCCGAATCTGATAGTTTTCCGTGGTCAAGCCGACATTGAATGCCTCGTTGTGGACCAGCTCTCGCTCGGCCTCGAGTACCGCGGTATAGGCCAGCGCAATGTCTTCCACATGGACGATCGGACGCCATGGCGAACCGTCGCTCTTGAGATAGACCAGGCCGGTCGTGTAGGCCCAGGCGGTCAGGTTGTTGACCACCAGGTCGAAGCGGATGCGAGGCGACAGGCCGTAAGCAGTGGAAGCACGCAGGAATGTCGGGCTGAACGATCGATCCGCCATCGGCGCGACCGCTCGCTCCACATTTGCCTTCGAGGCGCCGTAAGGCGTAACCGGGTTGAAGGGAGCATCTTCAGTTAGAAAGCTGTCGCCGGCCGCGCCGTAATTGCTGCAAGAGGAGGCATACAGGAACCGCTGGACGCCGGCGGCCTTGGCGAGCTGCGCAAGCCTTACCGAAGCGCCGCAGTTGATTTCCTCGGTAAGCAGGGGTCGGTAGTCCCCCAACGGATCGTTTGACAGTCCGGCGAGATGGATGATCGCGTCGAAGCCGGCGACGTCGTCGATGTCGATGTCGCGGATGTCTTTCTCGATCGTCGGCACTTCGGCCAACGTCCCTACGAAAGTGCATGACCGGAAGATGTCGCTGTCTAGGCCGGTGACGTCATGGCCGCGTTCAAGCAGCATCGGAGTCAGGACGGAACCGATGTAGCCGAGGTGGCCTGTAACCAGAACTTTCATCGATCGATTCCCATGTTTTCCAGGGCGCTTGCCCGCTGTCCCACAATTTTTGAAGGAGATGCTTTTCACGGATGGTGTCCATGCATTGCCAGAAGGATTCGTGGCGATATGCCATCAGTTGGCCGTCAGTCGCGAGCCGCTGCATTGGCGCGTGTTCGAACATGACATCGTCGCCGTCGATATAGTCCTTTATGCCCGGCTCGAGCACGAAGAAGGCGCCATTGATCCACCCCTCCGAGGCCTGTGGCTTTTCCGTGAAGTCGACGACGCGATGGCCATCGAATTCGATGTGCCCGTAGCGTGCTGGCGGACGCACCGCCGTCATCGTTGCAAGCTTGCCATGCGATTTGTGGAAGGCGATCAGCCTATCAAGGTTGACGTCCGAAACGCCATCGCCCCAGGTGAGCATGAACGTCTCGTCGCCCATCCAGTCGATCAGGCGTTTTATGCGGCCGCCCGTCAGCGTATTCAGTCCCGTCTCCACAAGATCGACGGACCAGTCAGGCAGCGAGTTCGAGTGGCGCTTGACGCTTCCCGATGCGGCATTGACAGTCAAGCTGCCATCGAATGCGACATAGTCGCTGAACCAGCGTTTGATGTATTCGCCCTTGTATCCCAGGGCGACGGCGAATTCGCGGTGTCCATAGGCATAATAATGCATCATGATATGCCAAAGGATCGGCTTTGCTCCGATTTCGACCATTGGTTTCGGCCGGATCTCGGTTTCTTCCGCCAGCCGTGTTCCCAGTCCGCCAGCAAGAATTCCTACCTTCATTGTTTTCTCACCCCAATCGCCTACAGTGTTTTGCTACCATGCGCAGGTCGGGTTGAACCACACCGAAGAAGGGATGATCGGAACCATCGATGCATGACGTCAGGCATACGATTGGCGCTATGCTCGATAGAGCGATGTGTAACCAGTCTCATCCATTCGACGTAGCAGACTGGCAGGCATCGGCGGTCATCATCGCACCCCATCCCGATGATGAAACGCTGGGATGTGGAGGGGTCGCCAGCAAGAAGCTTAGCTCGGGCGCCGATGTCCAGTTTATTTTCGTCACCGACGGCTCGGCGTCGCATGCACATCGGGTTGAGGGCCAGGCCCTACGGATCATCCGTGAGGGCGAAGCGATCGAGGCGGTTTGCCGGTTGGGCGGATCTGCTGATCGGGTGAGATTCCTGCGTGTTCCCGACGGCATGGCTAAGCATCATGTCGGCAAGATCGCAGACGCGATCGCTGAGTTGCTTTTCGCTTGGCAACCACAGAGCGTGTTCGTCACCCATGCAAAAGAGCCGCCGGCGGACCATGTTGCCACCAATCTTGGCGCGCGAGGCGCGCTGCAACTGTATGGCCGGCGCGTGACCGTGTTCGAATATCCCGTCTGGTACTGGTATCAGTGGCCGTGGGTTCGTCTGCACGATCGAGTGCGTGGATTCAATCGCACCGCATTGCGGCAAACGGTCCGGACCCTTGCCGGCTTGCGGGGCGTTAAGATGTTCAACTCCCACGCTTTTATCGGCGACGTGATAGATGTAAAACGTCACGCGCTGGCAGCTCACCGGTCCCAGATGGAGCGGCCGGCGGGACTCGACGACTGGCCTATCCTGGCGGACGTAGGTGGGGGCGATTTGCTGAATCGGCTGCTGAGCGAGCACGAGATGTTCACGCGATACGAGCTTAATGCGTGAACGTAGGCGGCCTGAAGCGTCTCGGGAGGAAGTCGGCGGGTGGTCATGACCTGTTCGGGTTCGACCCAAAGCTGCGGTGCGGCTTCGATCCCTCTGCGACTTTACTTGCGGCCCGTTTTGGATGCGCCGCCGTTCCATCCAAAGACAGAGCCTCGGGTCCGTTCTGGTATCGCCGGCCGGCCGATCCCTGGCAAGGTGAATGGGAACAGATACGGCTCGGCGTGGGAGTGGATGCGATCGCGGCAATCGATGTTGACGACTGATGCGCGGAAGTGATCGCCAGCGCGGCGCAGGCGAGACGCTGAACTTGGCGTGGCTTCAGGCGCAGCAGGCGTCAGCGCGGGGCTTTGAGGAACGTGCATCGGCGAGGCCGGCAGCCACGAGCTCGGGGCTCAGGGCCATGCACTGGCGCAGATCGTCGAAGGCGGCCGGCCCGGCGACCTCAGGCCAAACTGGGAGCAGCAGGAAATTACCTCGCGCGGCTCGCTCAACAGTCTTTCGGTGGCCGATATGAATGACGACGGCCGGCCGGACCTCGTCATGGCCGAGCACCGCGGCGCCCTGCGCCTTTCGCTCTGGCGCAATTTGGGCGGCGGGCGGTTCATCGAGCAGGTGGTCGACGAGGGCGTCGAGAGCCATCTCGGCGCCCGAACGGCGACCTCGACGGCGACGGCGATCGTGAGATCGTTTCGATCGGGTGGCGATGCTCCCCACGCGATCCATATCTTGCGCAACGATGCCACCGTTCCATCGGACCGGGAGGCCGGGCAGGTACCCCCAAGATGAGATATGGCCCGACAATCGGAGTAGCGATCAGCCGGAGGGAGTATGAGCCGGCGACCGTTGTCGGGCTCGATCCCGAGCGCACAATCTGTCACCTTCGCGGCGAGCGGCATGGGCTGGCCCCGTCCCGAGGCGTCGCAAAATGGGGAAGAGCGCGTGACATTGACGGCAAGGTTCCTCAGCGTGTTCGGCGACGCGCGCGTCATAGCCAAGGGCGAGGCCGCCGGTCTCAAGCTCGTGGCGAAGCGCGCCGACCCCAACTTTGTTCGCGGCACCTACGAGCCGCCCATCCAACAGGCGATCGCGGCAAACCTGGCGCCTGGGGACGCCTTTTTCGACATCGGCGCGAATATAGGTTTCTTCAGCCTCATCGCCGCGCGCCGCGTCGGGCCGCGCGGCCAAGTCTATGCGTTCGAACCTGTTCCCCGCAACGCCGCCGCTGTCGCAGAAAGTGCACGGCTCAGTGGGTTCGACACGATACGGGTGTTTGCCGAAGCCGCCGGCGCCACATCCGGCCGTGGCCAGCTTCTGCTCGCCCATCACATCGGCGGCGCCGCGCTTGCCTCGGCGGGAGCACCGCCGGACATGAGTGGCCGGCTGGAGGTCAGCATAGTCGCTATCGACGATGCCATCGCCCACCGAGGCCTCAGGCCGCCCTCGCTGGTCAAGATCGACGTGGAAGGCGCCGAAATCGACGTCCTGGGCGGTATGACGGAGACGCTGCGGAGTCACCGTCCGAAGGTGATTTATGAGGTCGACGATGCAACGCGCGAGGGGCTCGACCGCAAGGCCCGAAAGATCGCGGAACTCCTGACTGCTTCCGGCTACGCATTGAAACCGCTGCCAGCCTCCTATGGCAATGGGGAATGGCGGGTCGAACACGTCTTGGCGCAGCCGGTGGGCGCTTAAGAACTGGATTTGCGGCGTCATGGCAGGGATTCCACGCAGGGACAGCAAGCCTGATCAACGGGACAAGCGAGGCAGTGCGCGACTTCTGTCCGGGACTGCGACACGACATCGATGCCTTGAAGAATCTCGTACGACGACGTGAGGAGGGTCTTGTTGTTGCACCGTCATGACTGGGTAGAAACTGCTGAAGAGGCTGGGTCCGGAGTTGCCCGGCCGGAGGTTCTTGTCGCAGACGATTTTCAAGATGAACGCGCCCGCGGTGCGGTAATTGGCACCTTGGCAGTCAAGGGAGGCGTCAGGCGAGGACGCGACATCGAACGCCAGATCGCGATCGATCACGGCGCACTTCGTTTCCAGCCGCTCGTCAGGCCAGGTTGGGGCCGGCAAGGGATCTCCTATGGTCCCTTTCAGCGAGAGGCTGGTCTGGTGCTATTGGTCTCGATCACCAACGGCCACAACACATCGCAGGGATCGCCATTGCCTGATGACCTCGCCAGGCGAGTCTACCGTTGGCTGCGAGGACCCGGCATTGATCCATGGCCCGGCCGTCTGGTTTCCCTGATATATGCGCCGCGAAAGAGGCTCACCCTTCGCCGTTTTTGGTGGTGGACGCTTAGCACCTCCAGAACCTACCGGGGACCGAACATCGACGAGAACCTGGCTGTCGGTTGGTTCCCCAGTGAGGCGCCGATTAATCCCGTGGAAGAGGGCTGCGGCTTTGTCGTTCATGCCGCCGAAGGCGAAAACGGCGAGCTGTGGGCTCGTGTAGGAAAGCAATGCCTGAGTGCGTTTCGGCGCCTAAAGAACGTTCATGTCTATTATGTCGTGGCGTTGCGAGAGCAGGGCGCTGTCTATTATGCGGCCGCCGACCAAAAAGCCCACGGTCTTGCCGCTTTTCCGATGATGCGTCCGATCGCGATCGATCCTTTCAACAAGGACGAAAAGCTGTTTGCGGGTGTTCATCAGTCGGCACTTGGCCAGATCGGGTTTCGGGTCGACACACGCGTCCAAGCGGTTCAAGTCGGGCGGATACCTGAATTTTCGACGCTGTTTGGCACCGCCCACGCTGCCGATGCACTCGTCGAAGGCTGGCCGGGGCAAATCGCTGCAATCGGGGGGCGGTGGCATTTTTCGCAGGACGCTGGCGATAACCTATCCGTCGTCGATCCTGGTCGCCCTTCAGGATTGATCCACGGACTGCTGGCAATTGGCGCCATCTCGGATGTGTGTGGTCTTGTCTGTCGGTTTCGGGACAACGACAATTTCTGGGTGCTGAAACTGTCGACGCTCGGATGGACCTTGGTGCGCAAGCAATCGGGCAAAGAGATTACGATCGCGACCGGTACGGAACACGCTTTGCGCAAGTGTTCTATCCATTCGGTCCAGATTCTTGACTGGAACGGTCAGCTGAGCTGCTTTCTTGACGGGGTTCGCCTCTTCGAATCGTCTGTCAGTGCCGATTCAGTTGAAAACGCTACAGGAGTAGGTATATGGAAAAGCTTCGACAGTGAGCCGCGCTGGCATAATTTCGAGGCTCATCCTTGCGAAGTTCCCATCCCATTGATGGCGCCTCTGGAGGCGCCTTGGAACCAACTCGGAACAAGCCTGTCCTACGCCGACGGCTTTGCCGGTATTGCCGGCGAACTGGATCGCCGCACGTCGGAGTTGGGCGACGGACAATGGGTCAGAACACTGGGCGCCGGGGTCATCGACGTCGACGGGCTGGGCAGCGCCCGTGTGCGCGCGAGCGTGGACAGACCGAACCCGGGTCGAACATTCTATTCGCTGCCATGGGATCTACCGGGATTCGCCGATCTCGAGGTCACCATCGAGCCTCCTGGGGAGCGCCGAGGACAAGATCAGCGCAGCCGGGCAGGACTGCTCTTCTGGCAAGACAGCGACAACTACGTTTGTGTCACGACCTGGCTCGACGATGTCCACCAGGGTGCTTCGATTTCGGTGTTCATCAAGCGGCTCGGCTTTGAGGAACTTTATGACGCGGTTTGGACCAATGTGGCGGACAAGGTCGTTTGGGGAAAACGCTTTTGCATGCGCGTTGCATTCGACGGAAATCGGTTTGCGATCCTGATCGACGAGGAACTGGTGATGCAGCGAAGCCTCACCGACATCTATCCCGACGATGCTGCCCTTCAAATTTTGCGGGTCGGGCTCGCCGTCAACTGGGAATGGGAAGATGACACGGGCTCGGTGTTCACGTCGTTCAAGGCCCGGCGCTGAGCGAAAGAAGGTTTTCGTTTTCCAAGCCGTGAACGGTGGGTGACGATTGCCTTGTCATACAGGTCCCGGGTCGACTGGGCTATTTTTTCCCAGGCATAGAGATCGGCGACGGGCGGCTCCCCGGCGTCCGACTTCATTGCTTGACTCAGGATCGGCGAAAAGGCGGACGTTGCGTTCGAAAGTGCGGCCGGATCATTTTTTTCGTTAATCCGATTCTCCATGCAACTGAGAAATGTTGCAGAAGGCTGATGTGAGAACGCCGGTGTCGCCCGAAGCCAGACGAGGGCACGGTTTGGCCCATCGCGGGCGCGGCATGTTCGTTTGACATGGATCCACCTTGGCGGAGACTTTCACGTTAACACCGCCGTAGCCGGCCAAAGCTGGTGCTTTCGTTCGCCTTCGAGGTTGCGCGGACGGTCCGACCAAGATGTCAGGGCGTCGAAGCAGCCAACGTCAAGACCGCCAGGCGGCCGCCCTTTGACGCGACCGGCATGCCGCCCCCGATCGACGGCCTCCGGTTCGAGTCGTTCGATAGGCTCAGCGGATCTTGATCAGCGCAGAGCCATTGCGTCCACCTGCAGCATCAGCTCGAGGTAGATTTCAGCGATGGAGCGCCAGGAATAGCTGAGGGATTTTTTATGGCCTGCCTCGATCAACCGTTGGCGCAAATCCGGATATCGCTGGATGTCGAGTACCGCTCTGGCCCAATGTGCCAGATCATCCGGATCGGCATAGAGCGCTGCGTCCTGGCAGACCTCGGGGAGGCAAGGCGATGTCGAGGCCACGACCGGGCATCCGATCCTCATGGCTTCGACGGCAGGCAACCCGAAACCCTCGATCCTGGACGGAAAAAGAAAGCACAATGCACCCGACAGAGCTTTCTTGAAATCATCATCGCTGATCCGTCCGAGGAGCCGGAGATTGTCTGGCTTCGGCTGCGCAAACCGGGAAATCTGCGCTTCGTCGATTTCGCCCGCCATCCACAGGTCCAAGCCCAACGCGTCAAGCAGCGGAGCAAGCCGGACCAGCAATTCGGCGTTCTTGTATTTTTGATCGCGCCCCAGGCATAGCACATAGGGGCGGTCGGGCCGGATTTGCAGCTTCGATCGATCGGCATCCCATCGTTCCGCATGGTCGCTGCCGTTATATGTGACGGTGATCTTCTCCTGCGGTGCGATGCCGTATTTGATGAGATGCTGCCGCGAAAGCTGCGAGACGGTGGTTATATGTGCGGCCCGTCGGCCAAGCAGCGGAAGAATGAAGCGGTGGGCCCATCGGAAGCCGCGCCCATAACTCTCCGGCATCAGCCTGGTATGCAGGTCGTGGATGCATGCGATTTGCCGTGTCAGCGCCACCGGCGCCAGATTGCAGAAGCTGAGCAACCCGCCCTCAACGTGGCGTGGCAGTTGCATCTGCACCCAGAATTGCGGAAGGCGCGGTTTGTTGAATTCGGGGACGACCCGAATGCCAATCGCCTGCAGCGGCAATTGCTCCCGACGCGGGACTGCCAGATCAAGTTCAAGTCCCTGCGCCAACGGATGGCCCTCGTCCAGGAGAGCGTCGAGCGCAAGCGTGACCTCGCGCGCATAGCGGGCAACGCCGTTTGGAGGCAGCGCGACGAAATCGCCATTTATGGTCCAGCGCCTGGTGCGGCCACCGCGGGCCCCCCCGTCCTCAGCGGGAACCGCCGGAAATGAGCTCTTGCCATACCTCTCGAATGGAAGCGGGTCGGCGCCGATTGTCCCGGCCGCCCTGGCGGCCACGGCGGCAGGTCTTCCGTAATTTCGCTGTCCCATAAAGTGCACCATGTCGCGCGATCCACATTCAACCTAGCATCCGGGAGACAGTGCGAACCTCTGCACCTTCGAAGTATGAGCTTATCCCTTGGCGTTAATCCGAGGTCCGCACTGCCTCGCGCTGCTGACGGAGCAGAGTCATGCCCGCGACATTGAAATGAAATTGGTCGTGCCACCTGTCCGGCCGCGTGAGGCGTTCACCCTGGGAAGATTCGGGCACCAATTGTGGAAGGCCGTGAACCTGCGCGGCCGCTAAGCCCAAAGGAGAGGCATGCGATCCGAAGATGGGGTTGCTACACCTATCGAGGCAGGCGGTAGCGCCGGATTAGCCCCGCAGCCCCCCTTTTTAACAGGCTGTCTGCCCACATCCCAGGGCTTACCGTCGCAGCGAAATCGCCCTTGTCGCCTCTGGCTGGATTGTGCATGAAGCTCGTCGTGATCATTGCAACCCTTGGCCGCGGCAGCCAACTTTGCCGATTGCTGTCGCATCTGCAGCGCCAGACGCAACCGCCTGACGAAGTTGTCGTTTCCGCGCCCGATGCCACGCATGTCGAGCTTCCTGAGACGATCAGCTTCCCGGTTTCCCTTGTCTTCGGGAAGAAAGGGTCATGCGTGCAACGCAACAGCGCGCTCGACCACGCGAGCGGGCGTTTCGATGTCGTCACCTTCTTCGACGACGATTTCGTGCCGGCCGACGACTATCTCGAGCGCGTCAAGAGAGCTTTCGAAGAGCATGACGACTGGGCTGTTGTCATGGGCAGAGTGGTCCAGGACGGCGCCGTCAACGCCGGGTTGGATTGGCACGACGCCATGCTGGCTCTCCACCAGTCGGAGCAGGAGCCGCCGCCGCAGCCCGAGGTCGTCCATCATCTCGGCGCATATGGTTGCAACATGTCCATTCGGGCCGCCAGGATCGGCAAGTTGCGCTTCGACGAGCGCCTGGTTCTCTATGGCTGGCAGGAGGACATAGATTTTTCCAGCCAATTGAGGTCGTGCGGCCGCGTCGTCGCGGTGAATACGATCCGCGGCGTCCATCTTGGTATCAAGACCGGGCGCGTGAGCGGCGAGCGGTTCGGATATTCGCAGATCGTCAATCCGGTTTATCTGATCAAGAAGGGAACCATGCCGGCTACATTCGCACTGCCGCTCATGGCGCGCAATGTCGCCGCCAACCTTGTGCGCAGCGTGCGCCCAGAGTCTTACATCGACCGCCGCGGAAGGCTGCGCGGCAACATCCTTGCCATGCTTCATGTCCTGACGGGGCGCATCGAACCCGAATATGTTCTTGATATGGGCAGAATCCGCCATCCCGGAGATCCTCACTCATGATCCTCGCAATTGGCGTTGCCCGTTCCGGTAGTCGCGAAAAAGGCGGCCGGGGCACCGCTCGGGCCACAGGACAATGCGCAAAGATGGTGCTTATGGCGAACTGCCAGCATCATGTTTCGACCGCTGTCCAGGCCACCCCAACGACAATCTTGCGGCCAGTAATATTCATTGAACTATTGAGGCTCGTTCGGAAACAGAACCTTGTGTCTGGAGCGGAACTCAGGTGAATGGATCAATTCCGCCACGATCCGTTCTCCACTCGCCTCGCCGCTGTCCAGTTTCGACACGTAATCAGAAAGCCCATGGCCGTCTGGCTCCCGTCCCAGCAATGTCCGATAGAGAATGGCGATATATTGCGCATTTCCAAGACCAACTGGCTGATTGTCGGTCCTGAATTCGACCGAAAGCAACAGCTTTGTCAGTATCGGAAATATGGATGGATCCTTCTTCATCGCGACGACCTCGCGCCACTGCTCGGCTGGAGACGGCATGCGATGCAAGATAACGCAGTAAGCATATGCAATCTGGTTGGCCGGGAGGGCAGACTTGTCGAACGCATCAAGCGAACAGGGCTGAAATGTGTCGGTCACGGGAACGCTGGGCACCGACACCTGGCCCGCAGGCGGCGGGCTCTCCCTCGCGACCGTCGACGAACTCGAGCCTGCATTGCCGTTCGCAATGGCCTTCTTTACGGCATCATATGCCGGCTTTCGCCCGCTCGGCGCCCATAGCCCATCGCCGCGCTTCTTCAGGTGCACGAGGCCCATAAAGGCCTCGTAGCTTGGCGCCCAGTACGGCTCGTCGAGCAGTTCGTAGATATGGGCTGCTTCCAATCCATATGGAGATTGATATCGGCGCAGCATAGTCATCGTCTGCACCAGTCCGTCCGCCTGCTGATTTTCTCCCCCCTGGCTGCCCCCAGGGTAGTTGAATTCGGTCAGCCAGATTGGACGACCGAAAGTGGCCAGGAACTTGAATGCTTCCTCGGGGTCGCCCCCGTAAAGATGCCAGACCGATATATCCCATCTGATGCCGTCCTGCAGCATCCGGGTGAACGCTCCGCGGTGACCCCAGCCGGCCGTTCCCATTGCTTTTCTTATGGTCGGATCCACCGCGACGGTTGCATCCGACAGACCGCGCAGCACCGCGCTCACCTTAGACCAGCGTGGGCTGAAGTAATGGGACGTCTCGGTGCCGCCGGCAGGGCCCCAGGAGCAATTGTATTGTATTCCGCCTTCCCGCATCTCGCAGGGCATCAAGATGGCATAATTCTCCATCTCGTTGCCAAGCTCCCAAACGCGGATGTCGTCCTTGAAGCGGGATACCAGTGTCGACGCGAGATGGTAGGCCTGCGCATAGAGGTCATCGACGGTCCCATTGTCCAGGTCGAGGCCGGGCGTGATTACCGGCAGGATCTCGACTCCGCGCTCCTTGCCCGCCTTGACCAGTTCGGCAAGTTTGGTGGCGCTGTCGAGACTGGAAATGTTGACGCGATACGACTTCATGCCGAGGTCGCGGACATAATCGATTTGCTGTTCGATCGATATCCCGGGATAGGCGGTAAAGGGATGGCCATTCACCCCCCAGAGCAGATCCGCTGCGCACGAAGCTGTCATGCCCAGCAGGCATGCCAGGGTTGTCCACAGACGTCTGGTCGCGGCGACGGCCCGTCCAACGGAACCTGGTTGCGATGGATTGGTCGGCCGCTGCATCAGCGCGAACTTGCATGTTTTGCGCCAGACATCATGCGGCATCACTCCACTCGCTGAACTCGCCTGACATCCATCCGAGCACGACGATTGAGATCTGCCGCACTGCCCAACGCAGTCTAGCAAAACCGCGCCACGCAGAACCTCACACATTTGGCGTAAACGCCCATGATTGGCCTCGCCATTCGGATGAGAGCTGCCGGGAAGCCTCTGAAGCAAACGACCGGGTACGTCCCAAAGGCCAGGATGACCCTGCTGTCCTGGTCGTCCAAAGTTTGGAACTGAGGCATGGCGCTGGTGATCAAAAACCCTGTGATGACACGACATTGGACAATCAACGGCCGCTTTCTCGCGCAGCCGACCACCGGAGTTCAACGCTACGCACGCGAGATCGTTTCGGCGCTGGATGCCTTGATCGTGGGCCAGGCTGCCTTGACACGGGATCTGACGGTCGAGTTGCTGGTCCCGCCGGGGGCGCTCGACAATATGCCCCTGGCAGCGATCCGTGTCCGGACTGTCGGCAGCTTTGGCGGACATTTATGGGAACAGGCTGTGCTTCCGGCCTGTCTTCGCGGCGGGCTGCTTAGCCTCTGCAATACGGGCCCTGTGACGGTTCGTCGACAGGTGCTGTGCATTCACGACGTCAATACACGGGCATGCCCGCAGAGCTATTCATTTCCATTTCGGCTTCTCTACCGCACCTTGGTTCCTGCCTTGGGCCGGGCCGCGCATAAGATTACGACGGTGTCGAAATACTCTGCGGGTGAACTGGCGCGCTATGGCGTGTGCCCGGCGGCAAAGGTCGAAATTGTAGGCAATGGGCATGAACATGCGTTGCGATGGGCTCCTTGCCACTCGCAACAAACACTGGCAGTGGCCGGCCCTGCTACGATCGTCGTGCTTGGCAGTTCTATCCCGCACAAAAATGTCGGCTTGATCATCGGCATGCACGAGCGTCTTGCCGCGGCGGGGCTGCAGATTGTTGTTGTCGGCGCGTCAACGTCCCGCGTTTTCGCCAGCAGCGGCGACCAGAAATCGCAAAACGTCATTTGGCTGGGAAGAAGGTCGGACGCGGAACTCGGCGCGCTTCTGCGCGATTGCCTATGCCTCGCGTTCCCCTCCTTGGTCGAGGGTTTCGGGCTGCCGCCCCTCGAAGCCATGGCACTGGGATGTCCGGTGGTCATGTCGGACCGTGCCAGCCTGCCCGAAATCGGCGACGATGCGGTGTTGTACGCATCACCTTGCGACGAGAATGCGTGGTTCGATTGTTTTATGCGCCTGGTCCACGAAGAAGGCCTCAGAACCAAATTGATCGCACGCGGTCGCGCCAGGGCGGCGCGATTTCAGTGGGCCGCGTCGGCTCAGCGCTATCTGGAACTGATGGCCAGCGTGGATGGATTTCCGTCACTACCACCGCTCATGGAAGTCGAATGCGACCCGAATGAGCGACTTGCGGCGGCGGCCAGTATCATTTGAGATCGTCTCGAGCCCAACGGAAATTTGCCATTCAGGCGCACCACTCCCGTTCAACTCGCATGAGTAGATGGGGATCGGGACCAGATGTTTCCGGTCAGGGTTGCGCCTATTGTTGCACTTGCGTAGAATGCAAGCATGTCAATCATCTTGAGGGCTTGCAAGCAATGCCATCTATCACAGTCCGCAACGTGCCCGACGAAGTGCACCGCGCCTTACGGGTGCGCGCAGCCATGCACGGGCGTAGCGCAGAAGCCGAAATCCGCGACATCCTGGAGAAGGCGGCGCGGCCCGAGGGCCGTGTCAAGCTCGGCTCGCTCCTGGCCGCCATCGGCCGCGAGGCCGGACTCGCGGATGAAGACGTGCGCGCATTACAGAACCTCCGCGACAAGACCCCGGCCGAGCCGATGAAGTTTGAATGATCCTCGTCGACACAAACGTGATTTCCGAGCCGTGGAAGCTCGCGCCCGACCCGGGTGTCGTGGCGTGGATCGACGCGCAGGCTATCGAAACGCTCTATCTATCGGCCATCACTGTAGCCGAGTTGCGTTTCGGTATCGCAGCGCTGCCTGCCGGCAAGCGCCGCGAAACCTTGCACGAGCGCATGGAGCGGAGCGTGTTGCCGCTGTTCAGGGCGCGCGTGTTGCCCTTCGATCTTGACGCTTCGCAAGCCTATGCCGAACTGGCGGCGAACGCCAAAGCGGCCGGCAAGGCAATCGGCAAGGCTGATGGCTATATCGCCGCCACAGCCGCTGCACGGGGCTTCATGATCGCGACACGCGACACCAGCCCTTTCGAGGCTGCGGGGCTGAATGTCGTCAATCCCTGGGTTGGCCAAGCAACGAGCGAGATTTGACCTGGCGTCAGTAGCCGGTCGCATCGACGCAGGGCAGGGCAGTCTTTCGACAAACGGAACATGTCCCGTTCAGCCTGCCTGCGATGATAGGCTGGATGGCGGAGGCATGAGGCGATGGCGAAAAGAAGTGCAGGCGTCCTGCCTTACCGCAGATCGACCGGTGAACTGCAGGTGCTGCTTGTCCATCCGGGCGGGCCGTTCTGGCAAAGCCGCGATCTCGGCGCATGGTCGATTGCAAAGGGCGAGCATGGTGATGACGAACAGCCGGAAGCTGCGGCGCGTCGCGAATTTGTGGAGGAAACCGGCTGGGAGCTTAAGGGAGCGCTGCTTCCGCTGGGAGCGCTGCGCCAGCCCGGCGGCAAGCTTGTTACGGCCTTCGGCGTCGAAGACGATTTCGACGCCGGCACCTTGCGCAGCAACATGTTCGAGATGGAATGGCCGCCGCGCAGCGGCCGCATGCAGACTTTTCCTGAGATCGATCGCGCAGGGTGGTTCGGCCTCGAAATGGCCCGGGAAAAGCTGCTTGTCGGCCAGCGGCCTTTTCTCGACCGGCTTGTGATGTCTGTCTAAGGGTCGACCCAATGGCCCGACTGACATCTTCAGCCTGGGTATATGATCGATAGATGGGTGGCGATCGCTGCCCTGGTCCGGCCTAGCTTCGCCACACTACCATCTGGCTGTCATGATCATGCCTACGGTGGAGCTTTCCCGTGAGGTTTGCAACACGACCTGCCGCGGCATGCGGCACGGCACTTGCTTCGAAAGAACGATCGTGACCGTCATACATCTGCCAGCCAAAGCCCTGGTCCAAATCAACAATCAGCCGCTTCCCCGATTCATAGGCGAGCGTCAGGCTTCGTTTGTGCGGCGGCTGTCCGACCGCGAGCGAGACATCAAGATTGCGACGGTCGCCGTACGCTCCGGCAAAAGCGTTCAACAAATCGTCGTCAGCAATGTCCGAGGCTACGTGGAGCCGTGAGAAACCAGAGCCTTTATCGGGAGCGGTTTCGATGGAGACCGAGATCGTCTCGCCATCGGCAAGCGCGGACACGGTATCCAGCAGGAGGCGCAGTACGATAGGGGAGCGAGCGAAGCGGTCACGGTAGATAACTTCCACCGGCCGTTCCCTCGTCGCAATGCCGCAATCCGCCGCCGCTTTGCGGATCGCTTTTGCCATCTTCTCCCCGAGCACGCCTATGGCGCCCTCGAACGCCTGATCGAGGACGACCACGGCGGCGCCGCTCGCCGGGGCCAGACGCTCGGGGTCGACCGTCTTGATCGTTGGCTGGAAGGCAAGCGGCGCGTGGGCGATGGGGAGGCTGTGGCTGGCGCCCCAGTCAGGTCCAGCCAAACCGACCGCATGGTCCCGGCTAGCCCAGCCTTTCCCGGCTGCCCCATCCGTCGCATAGGCGAACAGGATGGCGCCATTGTCGAAGCGCATCGGGTCGCCCTCGGCGATCATGAGCTGGTGCCGCGACCCGTAGTCGCGAAGATAGAGAAGCTGCGCCGCGTCGAGCGAATCGACCGTACCTTCGGGAAGGATCAGCGTAACGGACCGTCCATTGCCAGCCCAGCGCCGGAACAGGGCGGTCGGGGGCCAATCCTCGAGCGATGCGGGATCGCCCGCCTGCGTCCAGAAAAACAGTCTGGTTTGTCCGCGCGCGTTCAGCCAGTCGTCGATTTCGGCCAGCGGCCGCTCGGAGATGTCGGCATCGTGCGCGAACAGATCGTCGGGGCTGATGACGTCCGGAAGTGCAAGATGGGCATCCATGAATCCGATGGCCTTCCTACGGTCGAGTTCTTCCTCCTTGTCCGGCGCGTCCGAGACGAGGACGCAGGACGAGCAGGCGTGCGTACAATCGCGCGGGCATTCCAGAATGGCGCGAGCACTCTTCAGGATCGTGCGCATATCGTCAGCGGCGCGGACGACGTAGCCAGCGCCACCTGCGGCGCGGTCGTGCAGGAAGATCGAGAGCGTCGCGCTGGTCACGGCATTGCGCGAGGCGCCGATGCCATAGCCCATCTCGTCCGGCTCGATGCCGAGGTGACGTGCAACCGCTTCGCGCATCGCAATAGCGATCGCGTTTGCCGCACCAATATCAGGCGTAGCTGCTGGTTGGAATTCAAGGACATCGGTGTGAATCTCGTGGCCGAGATGAAGGCCAACCTGAATGGCGAAAGCCTTGTCGTTGCCATCGCACGGCTCCTTGAAGTTCTCCGGCGAGCGGAGCGGCTTATGGTCTTGAAGGCCGACACATACTATCTGGCCGGCACTCATCGGCTCCATTCGGCCGCAGCGAAGACATAGCCCGTAGCCGCCGGCTGCCTCGCCGGGCCCCTTAGTATGGTAGTAGACGGTCCCACGGCGGTTGAGCCTTAGTCGGCCCGCTGTCGGCTTGCTCAGCGCCTCCCATTGCGCCGACCCAGCTGAAATTCGGGCCGGTTCGGGCCGCACATAGGCAACTTGGTCGACATCTGCGTGCGGGTCGACGTGGTGGTCACGCAGGAAGCCGGCGGGCTTGAGGTAATTCTCCACGGTGACGGCTGTGTCGCCGCACGACCGGCAGAGGTCAGGCCATGAGCCGGCCCCGGTCCAGGAGTCACCACAATGGGTACAACGCACGGCCCAACGCAGTGCCTGAATCTCGTGGACGCCCTCTTCACTGGAGGGCCGGTGCCAATTCAGCGTCACGCCGCCGACCCGGTAGACCTGCCCATCGACTACTGTCTCCGACCCCGGGGCGTAGTCGCGAATGGCGATGTCGAGCGGCCGCTTCGGTCCGCCATGGCGCTGGCCGACACGGCCGTCGCCCACGTCATCGTCGGAAACGGCGCGGCCAAGCTCGAATGAGACGACATTGTTTGGAAAGCCGTGGCCTGGAAGGAACCCTCTATCAGAGAGATCGGCCAGCAGAAATTCGCTGCACAGGCGCTTCAGGTGAATCTCGATAGATTTCGCGGCACCAATCTCGGCTGCGCCGGGCACCTGCTCCTGTAAGGCTTGCCACTCGCGAAAGAAGTCGGATTCGACGTCGGCCATGGCGTCAGCGGTCAGTGCGGCGAGGTCGCGCCGTCCATCAAGGACGGTTCCACGCACAAGTCGATGAAGCGCCGCTTCATTCTCACTTGCGGTGGTAGCAAGGCCTAGCCAATTGAGGAAGAGCGCGACAGGTCGCTCAGCCTTGACTGGACGGGACGAACGCGGCGATTCGGGACAACCAAAGAAATCACCGGCCTTCATGCTCATGGCATTGCCGCTATGCAGCGAAAGGAAGCGGCCGAGCAGGAAAGCGCCGACATGGCGCAGCACAATAGGTCGGCTGTCAAGTGCGACGCGTGGCGCGGCTATCGTGCGCTTGAGAAAGCTTGCGGGCGCACGGAAAGCTTCGCGGTCAAGCGGCCGGTCCTTGGCAAAGGTGAAGGCGAGCGACAAGGGCTGGCCGCGTCGGCCCGCACGGCCGACACGCTGGCGATAATTGGCGATCGAGGGCGGAACGTTCGTCATCATGACACCGTTCACCGAGCCGATATCGACGCCCATCTCCATCGTCGTCGAGCAATTGAGAAAATTGATTTCGCCGCCTTTGAACCGGGCCTCGTAGCGACGCAGCCGAGAGGGCGACAGTTGCGCGGAATGCTCCGCCGATCGAGCATAAGGCGAAAAGAGCGCAATGCGGTCGTGCAGATTTGTCCAGAGCCCACGCGCGCGCAAGCTCGCCACCGTTTCATCGGTTTCAATAAATGCGCGACGGGCCATCTCACCCTCGCCTACGGGGCAGATCGGCAGCGTGATCGGCTCGGCGCGATCCTTGGCCGTGCGGGCATAGGGCGTTAGCCCGAAAGGCGCGACATCGACGATGCGACGCGTGACCGGACAATGATAGGCGCGTTGCAGCGCACCAACTCTAAGGAAGTCGAAATTCAGGGCCCGCTCGCCGCTCTCATTTGGCTTGAAAAGTGGCAGAAGCTGGTTCCACGCCTTATCGAGCCAGTTGTTCATTTCCATTCGGTCTTCCCGCGACCCAGGATTCAGGCCCAGGCCGATGCGAAGGAGCTCAATGACCTGCGCAGGATTCGAAGATGCTGTAGCTTGTGGCCAAGCCTGCTGTCCCTTTCCCGTTTCTAGGCCGGGAGCAGCAAGCTTTTTCGGAAAACCCTTCCGCGCAATCCAGCGAAGAAGCTCGCGGGAAACTGCGACGGAAAAAGTGCTGCGGACCGAAAAGATGAGAATGCACGTCAGAAGTGCCTTCCAATCATCGAGCGTCGCACCGCGTTGAAGGAAATTCCGCGGAGCGTCCACCACCTTGGTGACGGCCGGATAGAGCAGTTGAGCAAGGCCTATTGTTTCGGGTGTGTTCGCCCTACGGGGGCGGCGCAACATTTCGCGCAGAAGAAGCGCGTCGGCCAACTGGGAGGCGGTCGACGATTGGGTTGATTTGAACATGTCGGCGCGATCGCCCCAGACCTGCGGCAGCCATTCGCGCACTTCGATACGCTCGGCGAGACCGTCGCGCAGTTCCTTCCATTCAACGCTCCCGCCGCCAAATTGATCGGAAAGCCGCTGATCGAGACTCTTGACGGTCTCGGCGATGGGACTGTCTTCCCAGCCGGGCAGACCTTTAAGGGTCTCAATCTGACGGCGCAGGCTAGCCGTCTCCTCGGTCTCGGCACCAGCGGCCTTCAGCTGGACTGCCTGGTAAATGAACGAGCGAGCGAAGGCGCGTTCGGATTCGATCTGCAGGCGCGCCGCCATCCGTGCCGTGCCTTGGCGGCTGTCGGTGAAGCTGATGAGCTGGCGCCCGCTCGCCGGAAGGTCTGGCGGCATCTGCGGAAGGGCGGGCACAACCACTTTGTCTGAGGGAGGCATGGCCGAGAGCAGCATCGGCGCAGCGTTTCCGATGATGAAGGGCGCGCCGAAACGGAAGGGATAGAGCTTATCCCCGGATCTGTTCTTGGCGCTGCAGGACGGGCAAGGTCCTCTGCCGTCGCCGTGGGACGTTAGTCGGTACCGGCCCTCGCCGCCGCCATCCGCTGTACGGCCAGTCTTCTCGTCGATGAACAGTGGTCTGAGGCCTGCGTCTGACAGCGAGAAGCAATGGCGGATGGACGGCATGTCGAGGAGAATTTCCTCCTCATTCTTGTCGTCTTCCGCCTCAGCATCAGTACTTTCGCGTAAGGCCTCGAACAAGAATTCGTCGGCGGGCGGCACATTGCGTGGCGGAGTGAGGCGGTCGCCCTTCTCTTCAGCGACCATGAAAGCGTCGCCGCATTCATTGCAGGAAAACAGCTCGGCGATTGGCATGCTGCAGGAGGGGCAATTTTCCTCGCGCTCATAGAGAACGCGTCCGGCGCTCCAATCTTCGCCGACAGCAGAGTCCGGGCAGCCTGGATTTGTGCAGCACCAGAGACCGGGCAGCGCGCGATGGAACGAGTGGACTCGAAGAGGCGCGAGGGTCTCGCGAGCGGCGCTTTGCGCGCGGGTTAGCGCCATGGCAAGGGTTTCGCCATCAGTACCCATCCTGCTGCCGAGTTGGTCAAACTCTTCGGCAGTGACAGATTGGTCCTTTAACTTCTCGACGAGCGACCAGACTGGATCGTGGCCGCCGAGCGCGTCGAAGAGCGCAGGTGGCGGCAGCGCGGACAGCGCAGCCGCGTCGGGGGCCGCGCCTCCCTTCGCCGGGCGTCGCGGCAACTGCCGATCTCCGGTGATCATGACGACATTGTCGAGCGAGATGCCGCCGATGTCGGCGAGGAACCTACGCAGCTTCGCCTCGACATCGGCGCCTTCTCCGATCGTCGCGGAGGTAGCAACGAAGCGGACGGTCGCCGGGTCGACTTCGAAGGCTTCCATGACCCGGCGCAGGAGCAACGCCACTTCCGCCGCCGCCGAACCGACCAGCGTATGCGCCTCGTCGAGCACGATCCACTTCAGCCGGCCCCGGGACGCCTCCAGGATCGGCCGGTCCTGTGGACGGACCAGCATGTATTCGAGCATCGTGAGGTTCGTCACCAGAAGCGGCGGCGGATCGTTGCGCAAAATCTGGCGGTCAGGCACTGTCTGGGGCGCACGCGACAGCGCGTCCCTCTGCTCGTTGGCCTTTAGCTTTTCAGGTAGGTTGCCGTTGTAGAGGCAGTAGCGGATGGTGCCCCGAGCAGGCTTCGTCCAGGCATCGAGGCGTTCCTGCTGGCTCGCGATCAACGCGTTCAGCGGGTAAAGCATGATCGCCTCAACGCCGCTCACCCTCTCGTTGCGGCGGTAAAGGCTGTCAAGTAGAGGCACGAGGAAGCATTCGGTCTTTCCAGAGCCAGTGCCGGCGGAGATGACCGCGCTTTTCGGTTCCGGTCCTCCAAGTGTCCGCCAGGCTGCGATCTGGTGGCGGTACGGAAAGCGCTTCTGCGGGAAGGAGTAACCTTCGCCGCTGTCATCTCCGACAAGGGCCGCGACAGTCCGTCTGTCGAGCAAACTGCCTGAGAGGGCGTCCAGTGTCTCGTCGGCAGTTACGAACGGGAAGGCTCCCTCCAGGACGGGAGGTGGGATCAGCGCGCCCTCGCCGTCGGGACTCGCCAGCGTCTTCCGGAGGTGTGCAGTCAGAGCAGGATGCCGCAGTCCTGACTGGGCGATCACAGCCTCGGCCATGCGTTGGCGCAAGCGGGCTAGAGTCTCGAAGGGTCGAATGGTCATTTGGTGAGGAACTCGAGGCAATGAGGATAAGCCGCAGCGATGTAGTTGCGGTCGATATCGAGCGCGTTGCGTAGACCCGCCGCGATCTCCGCTGACATAGCGAGTTTTCCACACGCTACCCCTGCGAGGCAGAGCGGAACGAGAAGCATCGGGAAATGGTGATGGTCGAACCCATCAAGCCCAGGCGGCACGCCGAGACTTGCGGCTCGCTCGGCGAGACTGCGCGGCAGTTCGTCGTGCTGGTCATGGCGCAGGCGCATGTAGTCTTGAGCAATTGATCGGAGACCCTGAGGGGGGTTCTTGCCGAAGCCAAGGGAACGAACGATTCCGGCAAACCAAAAGGTTCTCTCGACAAGCGTTTCGAAGCGCTTTTGCATCTGTAGCGTGGCTTGGGCCGTAGCCTGTCCGGCTTCGAAAACCGTCGACAAGTCTGACAAGGCCCGATTCCATTCCGTTCCCGCGGCCAGATTCCAGGCGTCGAGCGGCAATGCCATCCAAAGGAAGGGCAGATCGCGTTCCAGCACCAGTATGGAATCAAGTCGCTCGGGGCTTGCGGCAAGCAACAGTCGGCATAGAAACGTGGGGCATGAAGGCAACTCGCGCGTGATGTCCATCGCTCGCGGGCTGAGGCCGTTGAGGGACGCGACGATGCGGATGAGCTGCGAAATCTCGGCCCCTCTTTCCCTATCATCGGCTAAGATCCGCAGTTCCCTTTGGATGGCTTGTCGGCGGGCGTCCTCATCCGAAATAACCGCGATGTCCTGCAGCCGCGTGAGCGTTTGACGCCGGACAGAATCGATCGGCGCTTCAACAATCGAAGGACGCGTCAAAACTGCGTCACCCCTGCGGCAATACACGAGATATGAACCATCGGGATTGGCCGGCAGTTGGAACAAGCCGTTGCCAATTTGCAGGAGCGCGATCTCCGTTTCCGGTTGCAGGAGCGGTCGCGCAACCGCTCGCACGTCAGCGCCAAGATTCGCAAAGAGGACCTTCCCGTCTGTCACGAGCGGGACGTTTTGATTCCGGCGTATGGTGCAGAGTGGGCGATTGCGATCGTCCCTTATCATCACCCTCGGGCCGCGTTCAGTCGACAGGCCGAGTAGGCTTTCAGCCAGCGCACCAAAGCGCACCATGGGGGTCGAGCCTTCCACGCGGCGGGCGATCAGCGCCCGTGCATCGCCCGCTCCGCGCAAGTCGAGATCGATCGTGACCGGCTCACCAGTCATTAGAACGGCGCCGCGTAGATCGGCGGGCGACAGCTCCGGCGCGTCTTTGCGAATCTTGCCTGAAGCGTCAATGAGCAGAGTTTCGCGCGCGACGAGATGGAGTGACGCCATCACTGTGGCGCCTTCGGGATCGGTCAGCCGGAGGCGCTGCTGGGCAGTAGGCGCATCGCGCCATGACGCTAGGAAGCTGTTACCCGATCGTTCTGCCTCGATCGTTACACCGTCCGTATCGACCGGCGAGATGTCCCAATCCCGCAGGCCGCGCCAAGAAACACGCGCACCCGCGGGTTCGATGCGCCCTTCAATGCTGAAGCCGTTAGGTAAGGCGAGGACGCGGGCGCGGTCGACCAGGAATCCTTCTTCATCCAGCCACTGGACAGTAACGAGTCCTTCCAAAGCCTGTCGTGCGTGCACTTCGCGCCCGTTCCGCAGGATGCGCAGGCGTGGTGTGCCGGCGGAGCCGTTCGTGCGGACCAATAATGGCGCGGCGACAGGCTGGATGGACCCATCGTCCAGTGACAGCGTTGGCAGATAAATCGTCTCAAGATCAAACCGCCGTTCCTCGTCCGAGGATGCACCCGCCTGAACGCGGTAGCGTTCGCCCTCTCCTGTCTCGACGAGCGCCATGCCCTCCACGCGCCAGAGGGCCCGATCGTCGTGCTGCCATATGAGTTCCGCGACGCCGTCATCGTGTCCTAAGACCCTGGTCTCTCCCGATACCCATACGAAAAGGTTTTCCAGGGTCGAACGAACCGAGCCGGTCCCAATGAGTTCTAGCCGATCCTCTCGCTCCGTTTGCCGCAGCACGTGACAAGCCGAGGCCGCAGTGCGGCCGCCGGGCCAGCACACGGCCGGCAAAGTACTGCCCTCGCGCGAAAGTGTCACTGCTATCGCGTCTGAGAACGGCAGCGGGCCGACGAATCCGGGACGACCGAGCGCCTGCGAGGTCACCTCGAATTTGCCCTTTGAATCCGTTTCCGACCGATAGACCAGCGCGAATTCGCGAGAGGTAAGCCGGGCGGCGCCTCCTGCGAAATAAGCGCGAAAGCGGCCTTCTTGCTCGTTGGCCAGCGCATCGAAACGGAGCGGACCGTCGGCTTGCACGACGAACCCCTCGATCCAGTTGCCGCCGGGCGCGCGTGCGAGAAGGCGCCTGAGCCCGATGCCGCCGCCCAGCGCCGTTGGCGGGACTGTGAGCAGATCGTTAAAGAGCCTGCTGCAGGCAGCCTGGTCCTCGGGCAGGTGAATCGGAAGGCGGTCGCGCCAGCCTTTTGCTTGCGCATCCAGCCAGCCAGCAGGGTTGTTGTTTAGCTGATCCTTCGGCAAGGCGCGGCGACATTCGATCAACCCGGCGATCAACTCAGCAGCCAGAGCGAAAATGCTGTCGTCCCGGTAGCTGGTAGGCAGTCCTTCTGCGTGACGGATGGCGATCGTCAAACAGTCGGCGTGGGATAAGGGCCACCCCAATGCGAGCGAGTCTGCCATGACATTCTCGAAATAGCTCCGCACCGCGTTGGCGCGTTCGCCCACGAGAAGCGTCGATGGCAGTCCGCCATTGCGAGCGAGCGTCATCAGGTACTCGTTGCGGGTACGCTGTGGTCCTTCAGTGACGATGGGATCCAGCCCCCACCAGCGAAGTCCGGCGCGTGTAATCTCGTTCCGCTCGTTGATGGAGATGTCGTCCGGCACTACGCCGACATCTTGCCAGCGCCGCCACAAGGTATTGGCCTCTCTGCGAAACCACTCCGACGTAACGAGCGCGAAGATGGCGCAAAGCGGACGGTTGCTTCGGTCCAGCAATGCTGAAGCCCTTCGCACCAGTAAAAGACCATTCTGATATTGAGAGTCGCTGATGCGATAGCGGTAGAGCGGACGACCATCGGGCTTGTTAAGACCGTGTTGGGCGAGGATCTCGCTCAGTAAGCGATATGACGGCGATGCTTGAATACCCGCCGGAATTGTTGGCGAGCTGCCCTTAAGACCTATATTCACGAATCATCCACCCAAACCCTTATTGCCCCGATCCAATGAAGCGCCATAGCCGCCTCTTGTCCAGCGTGTTTGGCCTGCGACGCTTCGATGGAATATGAGCGCAATAATCCAGCGTCGGTAACCATAGCGTTACATCGCGATATAAAATGTTAAAGCTAGCTGCTTCGGGTCGTAGGGTGTGGTAACTGGGCTGACTGTTTCGGACCATAATTCGGTCCTCCACCATTCGAGGAGAGCTTCGGCCGATGGCGCCGATTTCCAGTTGAAGAACCAACTTTCCGGAACAACAGCCCGCTCAGGGTTGATAAACGAATTCCATCCCATGCAATATGCGCAGGATTCGCTCTGGGGGGAGCATGACGAAACCTTTTTATGCCGAGCCGATCCTCAACTCTCCGTACATGCCGCCGACTCGGCATCACGCGCTTGGAGACGACGGCCAGCCGCTCGAACATCCTCCGATCGAAGGTCGACGGCGGTCGAAGTATGTCACACCGGTCCCGAAGGCGCGGCGCACGAAGGCGGCGGCCGCGCGCAGCCAGACGTCGCTTGCATTCGATGCCGAGGAGAGTGACAGCAGCGGCTACAACCCAACTCCGATTATCAACGAAATCCGCAATCACCTCGAATCCTGGCGGGCTCTGCCAAACCCCAACGACTGGGGAGTGACGCCCGTCACCCAGCGTCTGTTGCAGCACTGGCGTCATCACGAATTCTCCAACCAGAAACCCTTCTTTTGCCAGATCGAGGCGGTCGAGACGGCAATCTGGCTGGCCGAGGTCGCTCGCGGACGAAAACAGTACGCGCACATCTTCCGGCACCTGCAGGAAGCCAACCGGGACGCAAATCCGGACCTGTTCAGGCTGGCGCTGAAGCTGGCGACAGGTGCGGGCAAGACAACGGTCATGGCCATGCTGATTGCCTGGCAGTCGATCAATGCAGCGCGACAGCCCAATTCATCCCTCTTTTCGCGCGGTTTCCTGCTCGTCGCGCCGGGTATCACCATCAAGGACCGACTTCGCGTCCTGAATCCTTCAGACCCGGACAACTACTACCGCACCCGCGAGCTCGTCCCGGCCGAATTGATGATCGACCTCGGCAAGGCCAAGATCGTCATCACCAACTACCACGCCTTCCAGCGCCGCAAGGCGCACGACCTGAACCCGGTTGGCGAGCGTCTGATGCAGGGTCGCACCGGCCAGCCGATCGAAAAGCAGGAGACCGAGGGCGAAATGCTGCAGCGCGCCTGCGGCGAACTCCTGCCCCTCAAGAACATCGTCGTCATCAACGACGAGGCGCATCATTGCTACCGGGAACGGCCGGGCAGCGACGAGGAAGCCGAAGCAAAGGGCGAGGAAAAGGAAGAGGCAAAGAAGAACAACGAGGCCGCCCGGCTCTGGATCTCCGGCCTGGAGGCGCTGAAGCGCAAGGTCGGCCTGCGTGCCGTCTACGACCTCTCCGCCACGCCCTTCTTCCTGCGCGGCTCAGGCTACGAGGAAGGCACGCTGTTCCCCTGGGTGGTGTCCGACTTTTCCCTCGTCGACGCCATCGAGTGCGGCATCGTCAAACTGCCGCGCGTGCCCGTCGCCGACAATGCGGTGAACGCCGACACGCCCGTCTACCGGAATCTGTGGGAGCACATCGGCAAGGCAATGCCGAAGAAGGGCGCGGGCAAGTCCGGCGAGCTCGACCCGTTCTCGATCCCGGCGCAGCTGCAGACGGCGTTGATCTCCCTTTACAGCCACTATGAGAAGGAGTTCGACGAATGGCAGCGCGTCGGCATCGGCGTGCCGCCCGTGTTCATCGTGGTGTGCAACAATACCGCCAGCTCGAAGCTCGTCTACGAGTGGGTTTCCGGCTGGCAGCGCGAACGCGAAGGCCAGTTGCAAACGATCCATCATGGCCATCTCCCGCTGTTCAGCAACTTCGACAAAAACACTGGCGAACCGCTGCCTCGCATGAACACGCTGCTGATCGATTCCCAGCAGATCGAGTCCGGAGAGGCGCTAGACGCGACATTCCGCGACATGGCGGCGACCGAGATCGAACAGTTCCGCCGCGAGAAGCAGGAACGCGAGGGAGCCGCGGCCGGGAACATCTCCGACAGCGAACTCCTGCGCGAGGTGATGAACACTGTTGGGCAGAAGGGCAGGCTCGGCGAGCAGATCCGCTGTGTCGTCTCGGTCTCGATGCTGACCGAGGGCTGGGACGCCAACACCGTCACCCACATCCTCGGTGTCCGCGCCTTCGGCACCCAGCTTCTGTGCGAGCAGGTGATCGGCCGCGGCCTGCGCCGCCAGTCCTATGAATTGAATCCCGAAACCCAGCTGTTCGAGACGGAGTATGCCGACATCCTCGGCATTCCCTTCGACTTCGCCACCGAGCCGCAGAAGGTCACCAAGAAACCGCCGAAACCCGTCACGCGCGTCGCGGCGGTGCGTGAGCGCGAGCGCCTTGGCATCCGCTTTCCGCGTGTCGCGGGCTACCGCACCGAGCTGCCGCCGGACCGCATCCAGGCGACCTTCAATGCCGACTCGACGCTAACGCTCACGCCGGAACTGGTTGGTCCTTGCGAGACCAGGCTCGAAGGGCTAGTCGGCGAAGGCCACGACATCTCGCCGGACGCGCTGGACGAGATGCGGCCGAACACGGTCGCCGTGCATCTGACCAAACGGCTGGTCGAGCGCTATTTCCGCGACGGCGACCAGGACCCGCCCTATCACCTTTACAACCTCATCCAGCCGATCACTCGGCGCTGGATCAGGGACCATCTGAAAACGGTCGGCGGCACCAGGATCGGCATGCTCACCTACGCCGAGATCGCCGACAAGGCGGCCAGCCTCATCTATGCCGGCATCGTTCGCGAGGCGAGCGCCGGCGGCGAACCGATCGTCAAGGCGATGCTCGACCCCTATAATCCGCACGGTTCGACCAACCACGTCGCCTTCAGCACCACCAAGCCCGTGCAATGGACTGCGCCTGACAAGTGCCACGTCAACGCGGTGGTGCTCGATTCCGACTGGGAAGCCGAACTCGCCCGCGTCGTCGAGAGCCATCCCGCGACAATCGCCTATGTGAAAAACCAGGCGCTCGGCTTCGAGGTGCCTTATCTCGCCGGCTCGGTGACGCGCCGCTATTTGCCCGACTTCATCGTCCAGATCGACGACGGTCGCGGCACCGACGACCCTCTCAACCTCGTGGTCGAAGTAAAAGGATTTCGCGGCCTTGACGCGCAGCTCAAGGCGCAGACGATGGAGACGCTTTGGGTGCCCGGCGTCAACAACTTGAAGAGATACGGGCGCTGGGGTTTTGCCGAGTTCCGCGATGCGTTCGCGATCGGGGAGGAGTGGGGGAATTTGATGCAACGTCTTTCGGAGCAGGCAACGGCAGGAATGGTGGCGGCCCAATGAGCAGCGCATTCCAGACGAACAAGGTGGCCCTCAGCGACCTTCTGCGTGCGTGCCACGAAGGCAAGCTTCAGCTGCCGGACTTCCAGCGCAGCTGGGTCTGGGACGAAGACCGCATCAAGAGCCTGATCGCTTCGATCTCCCGTGCTTTCCCCGTCGGCGCGCTGATGACGCTGGAAACCTCCGGCACGGTCAATTTCAAGCCCCGCCCGGTCGAGGGCGCCCCCGAGGCCGCGCAGACAACTGTTCCGGACGAGCTTCTCCTAGACGGGCAGCAGCGCATGACCTCGCTCTACCAGGTCACCCTGCGCAACAAGGTGGTGCGCACGGTGACGCCAAAGAAGAAGCGCGTCGACCGCTGGTTCTACATCGACATCCGCAAGGCGCTCGATCCGGAAACCGACCGCGAGGATGCAATCATTGGATTGCCACAGGATCGAATTCTACGCGACAACTTCGGCAAGGACGTCGTGCTGGACCTGTCGAGCCGCGACAAGGAATTCGACGCGCTGATGTATCCGCTCTCCATGGTGTTCGACTGGAACACTTGGCAAATGCAGTTCGTGGGGCATGCCAACGCCAAGGACACCTTCAACGAGCAGTGGCCAATCATCAGCCACTTCCACACCGATGTGATCGATAACTTCGCCAAATACCAGGTTCCGGTCATCGCGTTGGACAAGTCCACCTCCAAGGAGGCTGTTTGCCTCGTCTTCGAGAAGGTCAACACCGGAGGCAAGCCGCTTGACGCCTTCGAGCTCGTCACCGCCATGTACGCCGCCGACGGGCACGAACTGCGCAAGGACTGGTACGGCGACGGCAAGGCGGATGGCGGCCGTCATGGACGCTTCGCCTCTGCGCTGAAGCTGGCTGACGCCGAGAAGGGAATCCTTGCCGAGGTCGGCAATACCGACTTCCTGCAGGTCGTCTCCCTTTTCCATACGCGTGAGCGGCGGCGGCAGGCCGAGTCCGAGGGAAAGCAGGGCAAGGAACTCCCGCAGGTCACCGGCAACAGACAGGCGCTGCTCAACTTGCCGCTTGAAGCCTACCTGAAATACCAGGCCCAGGCGGAGCGCGGCTTCCTCACCGCCGCAAAATTCCTGCATATGCAGCATATCTACCGGATCTACGACCTTCCCTACCAGTCGCAGATCATCCCGCTCGCCGCCATCCTCGCCGACATCGGCGACGCCTGGGAACACGAGGCGGTCCGGGCGAAACTGGTCCAATGGTACTGGAACGGCGTATTCGGCGAGCTCTACGGCTCGGCCGTCGACACCCGGATCGCCAAGGATTTCATGGAAGTGCCCGCATGGATCCGGGGCGGGCCGCCGCCCTCCACCGTCAGCGAAACCATCTTCCGCGCCGACCGGCTGAAGACTATGCGAATGCGGCTTTCGGCCGCCTACAAGGGAGTCAACGCGTTGCTGATGAAGGAAGGGGCAAGGGACTTCCGGTCAGGTCAGGGTTTCGATCATACCGTCTTCTTCGGCGAGTACGTCGATATCCACCACATTTTCCCGCAGGCCTGGTGTCGCTCGAAGGGCCTCAAGCCGGATGTCTTCGACTCCATCATCAACAAGACGCCGCTCTCCTACCGGACGAACCGCATCATCGGCGGCGAAGCGTCGTCCGGATATCTGTCGAAACTCGAAGCAGGCAATGCTTCAACGCCGCCTATCAGTCCGTCAAATCTCGACACCTATCTCGCCTCCCATCTGATCGACCCGTCCCTGTTGCGCGCCGACATGTTCGACGCCTTCATGACGGATCGCCAGGCGAGACTGCTTGCCCTGATCGAGAAGGCCATGGGCAAGCAGTCCTATCGCGGCGACGTGCCGGAGGAAGGGATCGACGACGAACTCGACGATGATGGCGTGGAAGCCGAAATGACGATCGCGGCGGAGTGAACAGGCGATGATCTACAACGACCTTAAGACGGACGTGATCAAGCGCTTCTGGTTGTATATGTTCGGCCGTCACAAGGGCGAGATGCTGCATGGCAAGGCGCAGCCTGTCGGCGCGCGCTGGCATGCCATGCCGGAACTGGGTCTGGCGATCAGCATCACTACCGGCATCGATTTCGTTCGCGTGTTCGTCCGGACGACGGACGGTGGGAAAGCGTCGAAATTGCGCGAGCGCCTGGCACACTGGCAGGACGAACTGGTTCCAGCACTTGGCGCTCCGCTGAAAAGCCCGGGCGAGAGCGACAGGTTCTTCTCGAGCAGGCTCGATCTCGACATGAACGACGAAGGCAACTGGGATCAGGCAGCCGATTTCCTGTGGGAGACATCGCAGCGCTATGAAAAGGCCTTGGGTCAGACGTTGGGCGGGACCACTGCATGACCGACCCACGCGAGCCGCACTTCGTCCAGCAGGAGCGCGCGCGCCAGTCGGCGTTCTTCCTCGCGACCTTGCCCGACGAGTGCGGGTTTGAAGGCTGCGACTACCGCCTCGCACCCGCCAACAGGCTTTCCAACCTCAATCCTGAGATCCGCGACATTGCCGCGCGCTATTTCTCCGACAATGCCGTCGCCTGGCACCAGCACGCGGCCCATGGCCTCTCGTCGCAGGTCTGCTGCCTGAATTTCCTGATGCCTCTCGCGACGCGCCCGGAGATGTTGGCGCGCCTCGTCCAGCAGGCGGTCGGCGGCGACCTTCCCGAAATGCTGGAGGTCGAGAAAGGACCCGACGGCGAACCGTGGTTCGTCGGGTTCGAATGGATCGGCCGCAAGGACTACTTAAACGAATGGCCGCGAACCGGCGTGCCGAAGCGCGGCGCCAATGTCACCAGCGCCGATGCGATCCTGCGCTTCCGTCAGGCTGGGCGGATCGAAACCTTGCTGGTCGAGTGGAAGTACACGGAATCCTACGGGACGCCGCCCGAACCGAAGCGCGAGGCGGAGCGTCTTCGCCGATACCAGAGCATCGCATTCGCGCCGTTCGGCCCTGTCCGCAGCGATGCTGGCCTAAAGCTGACCGACCTGTTCTGGGAGCCATTCTATCAGCTTTTCCGCCAGCAGATGCTGGCGTCTCGCATGCAAGCCGAGCAAGAGGACGGGGCCGAGCGCGTCCGCGTGCTCCATATCGCGCCCGCTGCGAACCGGCGGCTGACCCGCGTTACTTCGCCCGCGTTGCGTCCGCTTGGCGACAACGCCTTCAAGGTTTACCGCGCGCTGCTGGTCGAACCCGACGACTTCATCAGCCGCTCGACGGAATTTCTGTTCTCGCCGCTGATCGCCGATGCGCCGGCTGACGATGCCTGGGCGAGCTACCTTCGCGGCCGTTATGCTTTCCCCGAGCATGCCTTCGACATAAAAGACGAGAAATCCTGATGGTCAAAACGCCGATACAGAAGGCGATCGACGCGCTCACCCACGACCAGGCGCGGCGCATCAACAACCCGACCGCCGAGATGGCCTCGCTGTTCGAGCAGCAGGCGGAGATGCTGGGCGAGAGCGAGCGCTCCATGAGCCTGCCACGCCCGCGGCCGCTGGCTCGCGGCGAGACGCGCGACCGCGACGGCGACCTCGACCCGCAGATCGTCTGGAACGGCGCGCGGATAAAAATCACCCGGGAGCAGATGCGAAAACTCGCCGAGACCGGCGAGATCGAGATCGGCGCCGCGCAGCTCGTCTGGAAGGGCAAGGACACGCAGGACTGGTCCGACCTCGTGGTCAACGCGCCGCCGATCTATGTGCAGGAGAAGGTGCACCCGAAGGCGATCATCGACGAGTTGAAGCGCAGCACCAGCGCGAAACGGGCGGCTGAAACGGATGCGCCCGATCTGTTCGCCGATTTCAACGGGCTGACCGACCCGGAAGCGCGGGCCGAGTTTTATCAGCACTCCCAGCACTGGACGAACCGTTTTGTCCTTGGCGACTCGCTGCAGGTGATGGCGAGCCTGGCCGAGCGCGAGGCAATGCGGGGCAAGGTCCAGTGCATGTATTTCGACCCGCCCTATGGCATCAAGTTCAGCTCGAACTGGCAGGTTTCAACTCTGTCGCGCGATATCGACGATCGCAAGCGTGAAGGGGTTTCTCGTGAGCCAGAGCAGGTGAAGGCTTTCCGCGACACCTGGAAGGACGGCATCCATTCCTACCTCACCTATCTACGGGATCGGCTTTCAGTTGCGCGGGAATTGCTTTCAGACAGCGGTTCGATCTTCTTGCAGATTGGCGAGGAGAACGTTCACAAGGTAAGGAGCATTCTGGACGAAGTTTTTAACGAGAAGAATTTTGTATCTCAGATATCGATTTACAAAACAACAACACCGCGTGAACTTCTCGACAATAATCTATACTATGTCTTGTGGTACGCCAAAGACATATCACGAGTGAAGTTCAGGCAGATATTCGACGAGAAAGTTCTTAAAGAATGGACGAGTGAAACGAAAGGTGGATCGTGGGGAGTCACGATCGACAATCGAGATAGGCCGCTGTCGCCCTCGGAGAAATCTGATCCGGGAATATTGCCACCCAATTCATCGGTATACCAGTTAACTGATATGTTCTCTTCGGGTGCTTCGAAGGAAGTTACCACGTTTGGCTATAACGGAGAGACTTATCGACCACGAGCGAATACTCATTGGAAAACCACAATATCGGGTTTGGGCGTTTTGGCTCGTGCCGGCCGCATGGAGGTTCGCGGCGGGCGGCCTTGGTTCAAGAGATATCACAGTGATTGGCCGCTTCGACGAATAACCAATGTTTGGGCTGATACCTCGGGTAAGGCATCAGAGCGGATCTACGTAGTCCAAACACAGGATAAGGTCATCGAACGGTGCATCCTTCTTGCTTCGGACCCAGGCGATCTTGTGCTTGATCCAACCTGCGGTTCCGGCACGACGGCTGCCGTAGCTGAGCAATGGGGCCGGCGCTGGATCACCATCGACACCTCCCGCGTCGCGCTGGCGCTTGCCCGCACGCGGCTCATGGTAGCGCGCTATCCCTATTATTTACTCGCCGACAGCCCCGAAGGCCGCGCGAAGGAGCAGGAGGTTTCCGGCAGGATCCAGCCACAGACGTCAACCGCCGGCGACGTTCGACAGGGCTTCGTCTACGATCGCGCGGCACACGTAATGCTTGGAGGCATAGGAAAGAACGCCGAGATCGATGTCATCTGGGAGAAGTGGCAGGCGGTGCTGGAGCCGCTGCGGTGGGAGATGAACGAGAAGCTACATACCTCCTTCGAGCAATGGGAAATCCCGCGCGACCTCGACCAGTGGCTGGAGACGAAGGACGGCGCTCCGAAGGCCGGCCTTGTCAGCGCCCGCGTGCGCGAGTTGCACAAGGGCTGGTGGGAAGGCCGGATCGCCCGGCAGAAGGATATCGACGCCTCGATCGCCAAGGCGGCCGATGTCGAGATGCTTTTCGATCGCCCCTACGAGGACCGGACAAAAGTGCGCGTCGCCGGGCCGTTCACGGTGGAAAGCCTGTCGCCGCACCGCGTCGTCACCGCGCGCGACGACACGCTGGGCGCGGAGATTTCGGCGGGCGAGGGCACGATGCAGCCCGCGCCGAAGAACGTGCCCGAGCTGGATTTCGGCCAGATGGTGCTCGACCATCTGCGCTCCGCCGGCGTGCACCAGCAGGAGAAGCGCGACACGATCCGCTTCAACTCGGTCGAGCCCTGGCCAGGCAATTTTCTTGCCGCCGAAGGCCGCTACAACGACGGCGACGGCCGCGAGAAGCGCGCCGGCATCCTGATCGGCCCGGAATTCGGAACGCTGACGCGCAGCCAGATCACCGCCGCCGCCCGCGAGGCCTCCGACGCCCGCTTCGACGCGCTGATCGCCTGCGCCTTCAACTTCGAGGCCCAGGCGAGCGACCTGAACCGGCTCGGGCCGCTGGCGATTCTGAAAGCCCGCATGAACCCTGACCTGCACATGGCCGAGGATCTGAAGAACACCGGCAAGGGCAACCTGTTCGTCGTCTTCGGCGAGCCCGACGTCGACCTGATCGAGACGGCGCAAGGCGAGCTTCAGGTGAAGGTCAACGGCGTCGACATCTTTGACCCCTCGACGGGAGAAATCCGCTCCGACGACGTCAAGGGCATCGCCGCTTGGTTCATCGACACCGACTACAACGAAGAAAGCTTCTTCGTCCGCCACGCCTATTTCCTCGGCGCCAATGATCCCTACAAGTCGCTTAAGACAGCACTCAAGGCCGAGATCGACGAGGACGCCTGGTCGACGCTCTACTCCGACACGTCACGGCCGTTTCCAAGGCCGAGCACCGGGCGGATCGCGGTCAAGGTGATCAACCATTTTGGCGATGAAGTGCTCAAGGTTTTTGGGGTGTAGCCACATGGCCAAGTTTTCGCTTCCGAAGCCTCTCAATCACACGCAGCGGATATTTGCAGAACTCTGCGCCAAGGGCGGCGGCATCAAGGGAGGGCCCGCGCGAACCCGTCTTCAGGAACTTCTCAAGGAAAGCGGTCAACAACTGAACAAGCTGGCGAAGGAGGAGATCGACCACGCACTTGATATCTGTTCGGGCCGCAACCCTTGGCACGTCTGCTTCGCGGTTGGCGTCGCTTGGGGCCACCTGGCGATGTTGAACGACGACTATCTCGTAGCAGCGGTGAATTGCCTCGAGAACCTGAATGACCACGATCTGAAGATCGCCCGAGCATATCACTATGAACGTGGCGCGTTGCCTGTCGAGCAGTCGCTCAAAGGCGGCTATCAAATCTTCTCCACCATTGCCTTCCCCACGACCCTGCCTACAAGCCTAAAGGGGATGCGATCGGCGCAGGAGCGATGGCTTGGGCGCATTCTGTCAAAAGACAGACCGAAATACATCGGCAGCTGGAATGCGACCGCGATGTTCATGGTGGCGCTTATGTCTGACGATGCGCTCAAAAGCGCCATGACAACTGCCGAGGTGATGCTTCCCCCGGGCGGGCCGATCCACGCGGCTCTTTCGATTCTGCATCACACCCATGTTCTGCCGAGGAAGCCGGAAGGAAGCGAACTCGATGACGAGTCCTTCGAACCCGGGGCAATTCATGCCAACACTGGGCTGATGGAGGACCTTGCCAAAGGATGCGCCGGATGGGATCTCCTTGACGTGCACAGCGGGCTCTACCTCCTCGGCACGCGCTATCCCGACTCCGACAAGTGGCTGACAGAGGGACTTCTCCGGGCATGATCCATCCACACGCTGACAACTCGTTCTGAGCAGCTGATAAGGGGGATTGTATCTGGATGGACCATACAAGGATCGCGGTACTCGAGAGTAACTGGTGGCGAAAATCGAATGTATCAGTGCGAGGTTTGTTCGATCTAATAGCGAATATCGCCTGCGAGAATCCAAACGCCTATCACTATGAAATGGCGAATAGCCGATCAGCAATGAAAGAGGCCATCCCCCGTATTGGTAGCTACAGAGAATGTCGGTATCTTTACATTGCTACCCATGGTAATTGGGACGGCTTGCATCTCATCAACGGAGAGACTTTCTCACGCCGCTCCTTGCGGGATGCGTTCATTCAGATCCGCGAGACGCCACAGTCGAGGTTAAAAGGCGTCCATCTCGGTTCATGCTTGTTTACAACTGATCGCCTTGCTGACTTCTTGTACGCAGAGGACATCGGCGTGAACTGGATTGCTGGTTACACGGAAGAGGTCGACTGGATCGAGTCCTCGGCTCTCGATCTACTGTTTTTCAATGAGCTCATGAAGTGGGATGGTGACGCCGAGGGCCGAGTAATCAGGGCGGTCGCCGAAACCCTAGGTCGGGTCGCACCCGGACTCGTCAAGCAACTTGGCTTCAAGGTTTATGTAAGAAGACGTGGAGGTGGCATAGCGAACCTTCTCGATCAGCCTGGATCTACGGAATTTCGGGACATCTAATTTTGCCCACCATCCTCGCCGACAGTTTCACAGCCTCCCTCGCAAAACTCGCCAATGACGAGCAGAAGCAGGCGAAGCTGACGGCGTTCGACCTGCAGGCCAACCCGGACCAGCCGGGCTTGCAGTTCCACCGCATCGACAAGTCAAAGGACCCGAACTTCTGGTCGGTGCGGGTCAACCGGGACCTGCGCATCATCATCCACAAGACCGGCGGCAGCGTAATGCTGGCCTATGTCGACCATCACGACGACGCCTACAAATGGGCGGAAAGACGCCGCATCGAGACGCATCCATCGACCGGCGCCATCCAGATTGTCGAGGTGCGCGAGCGCGTCGAGGAAGTGGCGCTGCAGCCTGCATCCCAACCTATCCAGGCCGACCTCCCGTTTGATGTCGCTCCGGAGAGCATCCCCGCGCCGCCGCTATTCGCAAGGCTGACGCCGGACGATCTTCTCTCCGTCGGCGTGCCGCAGGACTGGTTGGCCGACGTCGCCGGGGCAACCGAGGACAGCTTCTTCACCCTGGCCACGCACCTGCCTCAGGAAGCGGGAGAGGCGCTGCTCGAATACGCCGCCACGGGAATCCTGAAACCCGCCGCCGCCCCGGTCGAAGACCCGCTTGAGCATCCCGACACGATGCGTCGGTTCCGGGTGCTGGAAGGGATGGCCGAACTTCAGGCAGCACTCGACGCGCCGTTCGAGAAATGGGCGGTGTTCCTGCATCCTCTGCAGCGCGGCGTGGTCGAGCGCGACTACTCCGGGCCCGCGCGGGTTGCCGGCTCCGCGGGAACGGGCAAGACGGTGGTGGCACTGCACCGCGTCATGCGCATCCTTCGCCTCGATCAGGACGCGCGCGTGCTGCTGACGACGTTCTCCGATCCGCTGGCGGATGCGCTGAAGCGCAAGCTCGCCGTGCTTGCGGGTGGCCGCGACGATCAGGAGGGCCGTGTCACCGTCGCCTCCTTCCGCAGGATCGCCGAGGAACTGTTCGGGCTGACGACGGGGCGAAAGGCGCATATCGCCGACCGCGAGACGGTCCGCGGACTGATCGAGAGGGCGGCGAACGATGCAGGCGTGCACGGCTTCTCGCCGCGCTTCCTGATCTCCGAATGGGAAAACGTCATCGACGCCTGGCGAATCGACCGCGCCGAAGCCTATGCCGAGGTGCCGCGCATGGGCCGCAAGAACCGCCTGGGGCAAAAGCAGCGCGAGGCGCTGTGGCAGGTGTTTTCGCGCGTGCGCGAGGCGCTTCGACAGAAGGCCCTGTTCACGCCGGCTTCGCTGTTCGACAGCGTGACACGGACATATGCGGCGCGTGCCGAAAAGCCGTTCTCGCATATTGTGGTCGACGAGGCGCAAGATCTCGGCGTTCCGGAACTGCGCTTGCTCGCGGCCATCGCGCCCGACAACCTCGATGCGCTCTTCTTCGCCGGCGACATCGGCCAGCGCATCTTCCAGCAGCCCTTCTCCTGGAAGGGGCTTGGTATCGACGTGCGCGGCCGCTCCATCACGCTGAAGGTGAACTACCGCACCTCCCAGCAGATCAGGCAAATGGCCGACCGCCTGCTTCCCAAAACTATCCGTGACGTTGATGGGCTAGAGGACGATCGGCGCGGTGCGGTCTCGGTCTTCGAGGGGATCGAGCCGACGGTGGTGATCGCCGACGACGAGGCCGCGGAGCGCGACGCTGCCGCTGCCTTCATCCGCGCCTTGCTCGAAGACGGCATCCCGCCCGACCAGATCGCCATTTTCGTCCGTTCCGCCCCCGAGATTCCGCGCGCCCGAGCGGTTGCCAAGGCCGCCGGACTGCCTTACCGCACCGTGTCATCTCAAAAGCCCGGCGATGACACGGCCGCCCTAGTCGGCGCCATGCATCTCGCCAAGGGCCTGGAGTTCAGGGCGGTGCTCGTCGTCGCCTGTGACGAAGGCATTCTGCCGCTTGCGGCCCGAGTGGCGGACGTCGCCGACGAGTTCGAGCTGGACGAAGTCATCGCCACCGAACGGCAGCTTCTCTATGTGGCTGCGACCCGGGCACGGGATCGCCTGTTCCTGTCGAGTGTGAAGCCGGGTTCAGAATTTCTCGAGGACCTCATATAGCGGGCGCTCGCGGCAAGGATACGCCAATGAGCCTTTGGCAGCTGGATTGCCATAGCTGAAGGCGAGTGAGTGACTCCCGCTTTCTGTGGGCCGCGCTCTGCATCGCGACCGCATGGTTTTGCGATCGGACCACGTGAAGACGAACATGCGCCATAATCAGAAGACGAATTCGACGGATGTCAGCGGCCAGCAGCCGCGGGTCCATTCGATTGGTACGCCGTTGCGGTCCTCGTTGACAGCATTGATCCGGAATACTGGCGTTCCGGGCGTCAGCCGCAGGATTTCCGCTTCATCGGGGGATGCAAAGCCGCCACTGATGCGCGTCTCGGCCCGCCGGTAGTTGTCGATGCCATGCGCGCGGAAAACATCGGTCACCGACTGACGCACATCGTATCTCTGCTCGAAGTCGGGGAAGAGATGCGCCGGAAAGAACTTGGTATTGACGTAAACCGGCTGCTTGTCCGACGTTCTGATCCGGCACAGCCGGATAATGGTGGTGTCAGGTGCGAGACGCAACCGTTCCGCCACGGCCGCTTCGGCCGGTTCCCGGACGATCAGCAGCGTATTGGTGCCGATTTCCTGGCCGTGGGCTTCGAAATTGTCGAGAAAGCGCTGTCCGTCGCGAACAGTGAATGTCGAGGGCAGGTTTCGCACGAAGATACCGACGCCCTTGCGGGCGGTGAGGTGGCCCTCATGCTGTAACTGCTGCAGCGCCCGGCGAAGCGTAATGCGGGTGACCGCGAGTTTCTCTGCCAGATGCGTTTCTCCGGGAAGCTGGCTGCCCGGCGCAAGACTGCCGCTCTCGATCAGATCGAAGATGTGATCGTAGATCTGCTGCCAGATCGGCGTATCGCTGCGAGGCCGAAAGACCAGCCCGTCAAAGGCCAGAAGGCGATTGCCATTGCGCTCGTGTGGTGTTGAAATTTTCGTGTCCAAGTTCATGAAACCTTATCCACCGGCGACCGCTGTGCAGACCGTCGGTCTGTGCGGGAGAGCCCGGAGCTATAGACAATTTGTCCATGGACCATGGTGGCCACCACACGCGGATGCTCTGGATCGCCAGCATCGACCAGGATCAGATCCGCCCGGCGGCCGGCAACAAGCGAGCCGCGATCGTCGAGGCCGGCCACCCGGGCCGGGTTTGCCGAAACCAGATTCCAGATCGAGGGGAAGTCGCCGGCGTCTGGCGAAGACAGTCTGAAGGCCGCATGCAGAGGCGAAGGGTAGTGGTAATCGCTGGTCAGCACCGTGCAAAGTCCGGCTCTGACGGCCTCGGTGGCATTCAGCGCTCCATTATGGCTGCCGCCGCGCACGACGTTGGGCGCGCCGAGGATCACGTCCTCGCCCATTTGCCGCGCGGCCTTGGCCGTTTCGAGCGTTAGCGGAAATTCCGAGGCCTTTGCGCCGAGGGCGCGAAAATACATGCGTTCCTCGGGAGACGCTTCGTCATGGGCAAGAAGCACATTGCCATTGGCCCGCGCAGTTGCGGCCAGCTTCCCGATCGCGATCTCAACCTCGGCGCGGCGGGACCAAATCTGGCCGAGCAACGTCATGTATTGCTCGCGGCTCAAGCCAGACCGCTCCGCCATCTGACCGATCTTGCGGGCAATCGTGCCGTTCAGCACCGACCCCGTGGTATGATCGTTGACGGCGATGATCGGCCGTGGCGAAAGCGAGAGCCATTGTACGACCTGCGCCATCTGATCAAGCGCGAAGGTCTCCCAGCGCAGATGCAGACGCGTATCGCAGCCAAGGCTATCGCGGAGATCGCAGACCGCGCCGATCAGCTGTTTGGCAGCGTCGAGCGAGCGAAGTCCAGGCTCCCACGACACCGTGACGCCGTGAAAGGCCGTGGTTACGCCATTGGCGACAAGCTGGCGGTCCGTATCTTTCAGCGCCAGCGCGGTGTCGAAGCGGACACCGGGCCGCGGCATGATCTGGCGCTCGAAGCCGTCGCCGTGGATATCGACGATCCCCGGAAGCACGAGCAGACCATCGGCATCGATTGTGGAGGCATGGGCCGCTCGCAGCTCTGACAGGGCGCCGCCGGTGACGCTCAGGTCCGCGGTTTCAAGTCCCCGTTCGGTAAGGATGCGACCACCCTGGATGTGCCAGTTCACTGTATCCCTCAAAAAGCAAAGGCTGCCGGTGGCGCCGGCGAAATGTCACGAGCACGTCATCTGCTGCGTATACGGATTAGCGGGTAACAGTTTCCTGTCTATACAGCAAAGGAAAAAACGATGATCCGCAGCATCGCAACCGCACTCGCCCTGACGCTTGCCTCCGCCGTTCCAGTGTTTGCGGAGCCAGTGAAATTCGCGGTAACCGACATGGAGGGACTGGAGGCTCTTCAGCAGGAATTCGGTGCTTTCCAGACCGCTCTTGAGGAGGCGACCGGCCTGGATGTCGAGCTGTTTCCGGTCAGTTCGCGGACCACCGCAGTCGAGGCGATGAATTCCGGGCAGGTCGATCTTGTCCTGACCGGTCCTGCAGAATACGTCGTCATGAAGGAATTAAGCCAGCCGAAGATTGTTGTCGCCTGGCAGCGCCCCGACTATTTCGCTCAGATCGCCGTGCTGGCGAATGGACCGATCCGCTCGGCCGAAGACTTGAAGGGCAAGAAGGTCGCATTCGGCTCGGTCGGCTCGACCTCCCAGCACCTCGGCCCCGCGCAGGCGCTGGCCGATTTCAACCTGAAATATGCCACCGATTACGAACCGGTAATCATATCGCGCAACATCGCGGCTGAGGCTCTCATCCGCGGCGACATCGCCGCTATCGGCTTGAATTTCGGCTATCTCAACTCGGTCCGGGAAGCATTCCCCGGCGTTGCCTTCTCGGTCATCGCACGGGGCCGCGATCTGCCGAACGACATTCTTGTCGCCCGCAAGGACATTTCAGATGACGTGTTCGTCAAGATCCGCGATGCCTTTGCGAAGAATGGCAATGAGCTGATGAAAGCGATCCTGACCGGCGAGGACAACCAGAAATTCAAGGGCGGTTTCTTCCTGACTGATGTCAGGGACTCGGACTACGACTATGTCCGCTCGATGTACCGCACGATCGGAATCGAGACCCTCACCGACTTCGTAAACTGAGGCTCGCTCCTTTTCAGCGACAAGGCCGGCGGCTAACCGCCGGTCTGTTTCGCAGTTCGGTCTCGGCCAAGAGGTCACTATGACAGCCATCATTCGGGCGCACGATCTTGCGAAGAGCTATGCGAACGGAAAGGTCATTTTCTCCAGTATCGGCCTCACCATAGCATCGCGCGAACGGGTTGCCCTGATTGGCTCGAACGGTGCTGGAAAATCCACCCTGCTCAAATGCCTCATTGGCCTTCTACCGTCGAGCGGTGGCGAGGTCGTCACCCTCGGCGAGAGCTTCCGCTCGGCGCCGTCCGTCGCCCAGCTGCGGCGCATTCGCAGGCAGATCGGATTTGTCTTCCAGCACCACGGACTGGTCAGCCGCCAATCGGTTCTTACAAACGTTTTGCAGGGCAAGCTCGGGCTGCCCGGCGGCTGGCGCGGCTGGCACCATTCCATCGCAAAGCAACACTGGCGCGAGGAAGCAATGCAGGCCCTCGCCGAAGTGCGGCTTCTCGGCAAGGCGGGCGCCCGCGCCGACGCGCTTTCTGGAGGGCAGGCGCAGCGGGTGGCGATTGCCCGTGCGTTGATCCGGCGTCCGAAGCTTTTGATAGCAGACGAACCGGCGGCAAGTCTCGACCCGGCGGCTGGACATGATGTGATGCGCGTCTTCTCCGAGCTGACCCAGGATCAGGCGATCACTTTGGTCTACACCACGCACGACATGGAACATGCTCTCGACTACTCCGACCGCTTGATAGCGCTCAAGGCGGGCAAGGTCTTCTTCGACCGACCGACGGCGCAGGTGACCCGCGCTGATCTGAAAGACGTCTTCGATGCATGACCGCCTTTCGCCGAGCCGGATTCCATCGATCTCGCCCGTCACTTTCAGCTTTGCCGTCGCTTTGGCCGCTCTCGTGATCGTTTCCGCCGGGCAGGTCGCACCTTCGCCGGAACAACTGGCAGGCGGGGTGCCCCGAATGGTCCATCTCGTCGGCCGCATGATACCCCCAAATGTCGAGCCAGGGTTCCTCCTGAGGGTTTTCTGGCGCATGGTCGAAACGTTTCAGATAGCGCTCGTGGGGACAGCAATAGGTGTCGTCCTCAGCTTGCCGTTTGCCTGGTTCTCGGCCAAGGACATAACCCCGATCGGCCCGTTCCGGCATATCTCCAGGATGCTGGTCTCGTTGTTCAGGACTGTTCCAGATTTGGTCTGGGCACTACTTTTCGTGTCAGCCGTTGGTCTCGGGGCGGTTGCCGGCACCATGACCATCGTCATCGATACGATTGGCTTTTGCGGGCGCTTCTTCGCCGAGGCGATGGAGGATGCCGACGAAAGACCTCAGGAAGCGCTGTTTGCAATCGGCGCCGGACGATTCTCTGTTCTGTGCGGGGCAGTACTGCCTGACGCCATGCCGTCCCTGATAAACACCACGCTCTTCGCGCTTGAAAAGGCAGTGCGCTCATCAGTTGTTCTCGGCCTCGTTGGAGCCGGTGGCATCGGCCAGGAGCTGAAGGTCGCGTTCGATCTTTTCCAATACAGGAATGCCTCGACCATCATTCTCGTGATCTTCGCCATCGTGGTGTTGATGGAGTTCGTGACGGATCGCCTACGCTCGAAGGTCCAGTAATTGCAGGCTAGGCATGTGCGCCGCAAATCGACAGAACGCAGCGATGGCCGAAGACGGCGGGCGATCACCTACGGCACGAAGATAAGGAACAGATAGGCGACAAACACGACGAGATGAACGAGCCCCGTCAGCATCGTTGTTCGGCCCGTCCCAAAGCTCACGATGCTGATGGCAAGCGCGAGGAGGAGAAGCACGGTATCCCCCGGACCCAGACCAAGAGTCAGGCTTCGTCCGGTGAGCAGGCTCGCCGCACCGATCGCCGGGATTGTCAGGCCGATTGTGGCGCAGGCCGAGCCGAGGGCGACATTCAGCCCTCGCTGAAGCTCGTTATTGAGCGCTGCCCGAACCGCCGATACCGCCTCCGGCATAAGCACAAGCGCAGCGACGAAGAAGCCCACGATGGCGTCCGCCTGGGTAATATGAAGAAACTCGAGCCCATTCTCGATGCTGCCGGCCACCTGCTCGGTCAGAAGAACGATCCCTGCCAGTCCGACAAATAAGAGGAGCACATTGGTGGTCACTCTCCCACCCTCAGATACATGCTTGTCATGTTCCGCGCTGGACGTCAGGTCTTCGATAAAATCGCCCCTATGACGCACCATCTGGGCAAAGACGAAGGCACCATAGAGAAGGATTGAAAGAACGCTCACGAAAGCGAGCTGCGAGGCGGAGAACGTACCGGGGCTTGTTGCAAGCGTGTAGTTTGGAAGGATCAGCGTAAGAACTGTCAGCGCCATAATGACGGCAAGCGAGGCGTTGGTGCCCTGTCGTTTGATGTCCTGATATCGATGCTTCAGCCCACCCAGGGTGAGGCAGACCCCGACGACGCCAGCGCAAACGATCATGACCGTCGAAAACACGGATTCGCGTGCCAGCGTCGGGTTGTTCTCGCCGTGCAGCATCATCGAAACGATGACCGATGCTTCGATGGCCGTCACCGAAAATGTCAACAGCAGCGTGCCATATGGTTCACCGAGCCGCAGTGCGACGGCTTCTGCATGATGCAAAACCACAAACACTGTCGCGAAGATGAAGATAGCGACGACGATCAACGCAAGGGTCTTGATCGAGAGCGGCGAATGCTCGATCGACGCGGCGCCGAAATGAATGAGTGCGGCCAGGCCCAAGGAGCCGATTGGGAACAGATATTGGCCGATCGGTCGCCGATGAGCAGCCAAGACGGAATTCCCTTCATCGCCATCGACGGTCACAGATCGGGTGTTGGAGAAATTGACCGAAGCCCACTGTATCAACCTTACTTGCGGCTGCCGACCCGTTCAATGGCCGCGTGGCCGATCGACCTGGCTTAACCAGCTTGCCGAGCGATGCCGCATATGCGGATCACAATTAAGCCTTGAGTTTTTGCGCTTGGGGCAATAGCTAGGTGCTACCAGGCCGGGCCCCTCTGGCAGTCCTTCAGGACTGCGATGTCGGACTGGAATTCCAATCCGGGTGGCCTGGCTTTGAGTTTTCTTCAGCTGTAGCGGCATTTCTCTTGTCATACGCGGTGTCCGCGTTGCTCTACGGTTATACTCGCAAGCCGCGTCACCCCTAGCTGAACGCAAGGGTGCCGTATGACAGATTTTTTCAGTCCCGAAGCAATGACCGCTCTCATGCAGGTCATCATGATCGACCTGGTGCTGGCCGGCGACAATGCCATCGTTATCGGCCTTGCCGCGGCCGGACTACCCAAAGAGCAGCGCAGAAACGCAATCGTCGTTGGCATAATCGCAGCGGCCGTTCTGCGCATCGGCTTTGCGGCCGCGACAACCCAGCTCCTGCAGATCGTCGGGCTGCTGTTCGCCGGCGGTCTTTTGCTGTTGTGGGTCTGCTGGAAGATGTGGCGCGAACTCCGGCAAAACCATGCGCAGGAAACACAGGCGATCGAAGCGCTTTCGGAGAGTGATGTCGACTACGATGGCGTCGTAGCTGGCAAGGCTCCGCGCAAGACCCTGGCCCAGGCAACCTGGCAGATCATCATCGCCGACGTCTCCATGTCACTCGACAATGTTCTGGCGGTAGCCGGTGCTGCGCGCGAACATCCGAACGTGCTGATCTTCGGCCTTGTCCTCTCCGTAGCGCTGATGGGCGTCGCTGCAAACCTCATTGCCAATCTGCTTCAGAAGCACCGTTGGATTGCCTATGTCGGCCTGGTGGTCATCCTCTACGTCGCTGGCGACATGATCTATCGCGGTGCGCTTGAACTTCTGCCTCATGTCGGGGGCGCTTGAGGCACAGAAAAAAGGGCCGGGACGACCTTCGTTCCGGCCGATTTCTGCTTATCGCTCCGCTACGATTTAGAGCGCACTCACCCGATCCGGCAGTGAAAAGAATCCTCGTGCTCAGATCCGTGTGAATCGTGGCTTGGCCCCACGCAAACGACCAAATCGGAAGGCATCCGACACGGCCGAGCGGATCATGAGCATCTCGCCTATGGTTTCGTGTGTCATGAGCCCGACCAACCGGTCGGAACTGTCGACGACGGCTACAGCAGGCACATCTGCCTGCTGCATCAGCCGCAGGCTTTCCTCGAGACTTTTGCGGTAATGTATTTTCGGGATATCGTGCCGCATTGCGCTCGCGACCGGTGCGGCGGGTCCCTTTTCCTTCAATGTCCGGATCATGTCGTTGCGTGTCACCAATCCTTCAAGATGGCCAGCGGAGTCGACGACAGGGAATTCGTGCTGCGTCGTCGCGAGCAGCATCTCGATTGCCTGGTCGAGCGTCGCCGACCGTTCCAGCCGGGCGAACTCGGTGATCATCACATCCGCGACAAGGACGCTTGTGGCTACCTCCCGGATCTGTGCGTTTTGCGCTTCCGCTGCCGCGGCGAGATAGACGAAGATGCCGATGAAGATCAGCAGCGGATTGTAGAACAGCCCAACGAAACCGAAGACGAAGGCCAATCCTTGCCCGATCGTGGCTGCGATCTGGGTCGCGCGCGACCACGACAGGCGGGCGGCGAGTGCGGCGCGCAGGATACGGCCACCATCCATCGGGAAGGCTGGGATCATATTGAAGATGACCAGGAAGACGTTGACCCCGGCAAGCCTGGCGAGAAAACTCATGCGCGGATCCTCGATCCCGGCCATCTGTTCGACGCCCGCCGACCCGCCGAGCAGGACGAAGATCAGTGCGGCGATCGCGACATTGACCAGCGGCCCCGCGACCGCGATCACGAACTCCTGCCCCGGCTCTTCGGGCATGCGTTCGAGCCTGGCGACGCCGCCGATCGGGAAAAGCGTAATGTCCGGCGTGTTGATGCCGAAATACCGCGCAGCGGCGATGTGGCCGAACTCATGCAGGACCACGCAGGCAAAAACCGCAATGATGAAGGCAACGCCATGCCAGGCCGCTGGCGTGCCGCCGATCTGATAGTGCGTCAGCCAGATCCAGACGAGCAGAAGCAGGAAGGTAAAGTGAACGCGCACGGTGGTGCCGGCGATCGTCCCGAGGTTCAGCGACCAACCCAAATCCGTCCACTCCGAGAGGCCTGACCTTCGCAAGAGGCCCCACCTTGGCAACAGGTCCCACCTTCGCAACAGGCGTTGGCAGGACGCTTGCAATCGTTCGAGAACATCAGGTGCTCAAGCTCATCGTCTGCGACTAAGGGCTGCCCGGCCGCGAGATGCCCGCCTCGGTGTCGCGCGGTCCCGTCGCAAGAACAGCTTATCACGACACGACATCCGGGTGAACGTCTCGGCGCGTGATCTGACGCGTCCGCGCCTGCACGATGATTTCGCCCTGTCGCGCTTTTTTCGGCGCTGAAGGACACGGTGCTTCGGATCGTTGTCATGGATGCTCCTGAACCTTTGCCGAAGAACATCGCAGAAGGCTCCGGCGGGGCGCCGGCGTTAGCCGACGCACCGCGAAACGAGTGATGTTGACCTTGCGCCGACATGTCGCGGCGTTAGTCAGTGAGCAGTCTGGGAATGCTCGCCGCCCGGCTTCGAGATGTCGCTTAAAGCTTCGCCCGCTTCTGCCGCTTCGCCATTCGTCGCGAGATCGCCAAGCGAGATGATGCCGACGAGCCTCTTGTCGCGGTTCAGAACCGGGAGCCGACGTACCTGCAGGTCGCCCATGTTTTCAAGAACATGCTCGACGTCTTCGTCATCGAAGCAATATTTGACCTCCGGGCTCATGACATCACGCACCTTCGTGTCAGGTCCCTTACCCAATGCTACGCCGCGGATCGCGATATCCCGATCGGTGATCATTCCGACCAGCCGGTCGTGGTCGTCAACGGGCATCACTCCAGCGTCGAGCCTGCCCATGTTCTCAGCCACTTCGCGGATCGACTGTTCGGGGTTAGCGACCTGTACATTCCTCGTCATGCAGTTGCCGACCTTCATGGCAATCTCCCTTAACTTGCGAAGCCCCGCCGCCGGTTCCGGTTTCAATCTAGGAAACGAACTCTTCGGCGGTAACGTTCCCTTGAATCTGAATGCCTCGCGGGAGGTTTTTCACCTGGAGCCGGAAGGCTGGGAGCGCCCGCGTCGCGGGCATCTTGCGGTTGTCTTTAACCACCCGATGTCGCCGGCTCCCCGGTGTCGCCGCTCCAATGAGCGTCTCGCGGCTGGAACCCTGATGGGCGATACGACGTTCCATGAGATCGGCAGCCAACGGAGAAGTCGAATGCAGCCCTTAGCCGCAAATTCCACCAGCCGTCCCGGCGCGCTGACGATTGCCCCGTTCAATGGAACCGTGACGGTCAGGTTCTCCGACGCGATCATTGCCTCGACAGAGCGGGCAAAAGTGCTCCATGAAGAGGGGCAAGATCCGGTCGTCTATATCCCGTTCGAGGATATCTATTTCGACCTTCTGGAGAAGACCAACACCACAACCCACTCCCCGCTGAAGGGCACGGCCAGTTACTGGCGGGTCCACGCGGTCGGCGGAGCGGCCGACGACTTCATGTGGGCCTACGAGACGCCCGACACGCCGGCATTGGCCATCGCCCGCCATGGCGCCTTCGATCCCAGCAAGGCGCGGATCGATGCCGATCCTGCCGAGGACAAGCGACATACGCCTCACATCCCCGAATAGAGCCTCGCATGAAGGTCGCACATCGGCCGATCACGCCACAGGCGACAATCCTTCGTCATCAGGAGAATTCTTCGTCGAGGATCCGCAGTCCGTCTTCATATTTCGATGTCGACGCGCCAATCTGCTGTGCCTGCCATAAATTGTCGGTAAGATCGGCGCGCTTGACCGGCAGCGCCAATGGGTTGGCTGCTGCTCTGCGCACGGAAGCGAGGTCGTCCTCGTCCGGCCTGCGTGTCATCGCATCGACGGCCGTTACGATGGATGTTCCGAAACCAGCCGCCTCGAGCCGCTCGCGATCCCAATCGTCGCTTTTCTCAACAACGTCGTGGAGGTAGGCAACGGCCTTCTGGTCGAGCGTTTCGACGGCATCAACGACCCGGCGGCAATGCTCGATATAGGGCTGTCCGGTTTTGTCGGTCTGCCCCGCATGAGCTTGCTCGGCGATTTTTGCCGCGCGGTAAAGGAAGCTCACTGCCTCGATCCTTGCTGGCCTGTGTGATGCTGCAACCGGCCTTGTTCCGGTCCACAACATGCCTCACCGAACGCGCGACGATTGCCTGAAGTTCCACAGAATGGGCAAGGCTTCGGCGCCGAACCATCTCCAGCGCCGCGAGGGCAGCCTTACAGCTTGCTGCCGCCCTGGTCGCGGGACGCTCCATCGACAATGCCGGAACTGGGCAGAATTCCAAAATCCTGCGACTTGGCACCTTGTGCCGCTGTCAAAAATCCGTCCGCGTGGAGACCGCGCCGCAGCAACTCCCTCACGGCCGCAGACCGGCTTGGCATGCGCCTTTCGAAGCGCCAGTTTTCCAAAGCAGCCAATTCCTCCGAGGTTAGCATGATCTGCAGTCGTTCGGGTCTTTCCAGCTCGGCCATTTCTGCCCTCCAGCCGCTCAAAGTTAGTATTTGTCTAAGAAGTAGGAAAAGCCTCGCCAGCCGTCAAGACCGGCTCATTGGCCATCGGCGTGAAAGGCTCACAGTTACCGTCAAGCGTCGATCGTGTAGCCTGAGCGGTATGCTAACTTGTTGATCTTGTGTGTTGTTTGATGGATTACGCTTGTCATTCGAGCTGCTATGGCACATGCTGATCTTGAGGGACAAACCGCTCCTGAAAGGAAGGGTTTTCCATGAGAGACGGTTATTCGGCCCATTTGTGTCACGACGTTAACCTGCAAGTTTGGACCGCCGCCCGGTGCAAGGGGATAATCAATGTCACTGCGGTGGCCGAGGCTGTGCGGCTGCGAAATCTCGCAGAAAACGTTGCGCTTGAAGACGTCGAATGCTTGGTGTTGCAAGCCGCCCAGTTCTACGGGGCGGCCATGGAATTCGACAACCTGACCGTGTTTGAACCAGGTAACTTCGATCGGCACTCGCTTGGCTGCGATGCCCTGCCTGGAAGAGGCGACGTCGATGTTCTGGAGGACAGGGCTGTTTCGCCTTATTTCCGCCCGCCGGACCAAACGCAATAGGTCTGGCCGAACACAGCCGGTCGCGGGGAAGGGCTCGGCTTCACGTCACGAGCGCGGCGAAATTCCTTCAATCGGCCGCGATTTCGGCCAGTGATGTCTGGACGAAATGCAGCGGCGCCTCGAGCGTCCAGGTGATGCCTCGGGCGTGGAACTCCAGCCGCCCGCTGCCGCTGAGAGCCTGCGGCGCCACCCGCTCGAGCACGACCAGTCCGAAACCGCGCCCCCTGACAGCGTCCAGGATTGGCCCGTCCAACTCACGCCAGACCAGTCGAAAGGTCTCAGCGCCTTCGCCCGCAGGGACCACGTGCCAATCGATCTCGATGCGTCCGCCGTTGCACGACAGCGCTCCATGTTTTGCCGAATTGGTGGCGAGTTCGTGAAAGGCTATGCCGAGATACTGGACGGCGTTCGGCTGCAGTACCACCAGTGGCCCGGCCATCGACACGCGGGACTGCGCTGCGAACGCCTTGAGCTGTGCCTGGATGAGCTCGCCGACCGTCGCGCCGCGCCATTCGGCATTGACCAGGAGATCATGGGATTCCGAAAGCGCCAGGATGCGCTCTCGAACTTGCCCGAGGAAAGCCTCAGGTGTGCTCGTAAGCTTGCTTGTCTCGCGGATCATCGAGATGATGACCGAATACTGGTTCTTCACCCGATGGTTGACCTCGCGCATGAGCAGTCGGATGCGCCGTTCGTTCTCCTTGTGGGAACTGATGTCGCGCGCGATCTTGGAGGCGCCGACGACCCGCCCGATCCCGTCGCGGATCGGTGAGACGGTGAGCGAGACCGAAACGAGCGTGCCGTCCTTGCGCAGGCGCATCGTCTCATAGGAGGGGACGCGTTCGCCGGCGCGGATGCGACTGATGATCGAGACTTCCTCGTCGAGACGGTCAGGCGGAATGAGCATCGTCACTGGCCGGCCGATCGCCTCGGCAGGCGTGTAGCCGAACAGGCGTTCTGCAGCATCGTTCCAGCTGGTAATGATGCCATTCATGTCCTTCGAGACGATGGCGTCCATCGACGACTCGACAATGGCGGCAAGACGCATGCGGGCTTCATCGCCCAGCGTCTGCGTGCGCAGGTCGAGCAGCGTGTTGATGGCACCGACTACATTGCCCGCTTCGTCGCGAAGCAGGCGTGGGTGAGCCCCGAATGGGACCAGTTCGCCATCCGGCCGCTCCGCAATCGCCTGGTCCCAGGAGACATCCCGCCCTTCGCGCAGCGCCACCGCCATCGGACACTCGCCATGCGCCATATCCCGACCGTCCAGATGACGAAGCTTCCACGAGCCGCACCATAGGTCCCGACCGATAACAGGACGATTGCCCCAGAGCTCAGCTGCGGCTTCGTTGAAGAAGGTGATGTGTCCCTGCCCGTCGACGGTGTAGATGGCGACCGGCAGTGCCTGCATCAGATCGGCAGTGGGAATGCCCGGAACTCCGAGGCCGACATCGGCTTGTTCAACGAAGTTCACTTATGGCGCCATTCTCGTGGATTTCTGAGCGGCTATAATGCCCTTGAGCGGTTTCGGTTCCGTCCGGACAATCACGTGCGGCCCCCTTTGCCCGCAGTCGCGGCGACATTCCTGGGCAAGGCATCAGGCCGACACAGGATCATCGCCAAAATTGTCCGCCTAATCGTGTACTAAATGCGCCCGAGAAGGACCAGGATAATAACGATCAGCAGCACGAGACCGAGGCCGCCGCCTCCATAATAGCCGGTGCCGTAGAACGGTCCACCACCCAAGCCGCTGAACCCGCCGAGCAAGATAAGGATCAAAATGATGATGAGTATGGTTCCGAGGCTCATGGTGGTTCTCCCATTCGTGCGCTGCCGCGCCGTACAAGGGCACGTCCATGCGCCTGTTGATGACGGTATGAACTCCCAGAGGGGGCTTCCTGTTCCACCGGAAGTAGCATCGCTGTCGCTCGTCTAGCGGGAAAAGCCGGTAGGCTGACGAGACAGCCCGCCGGCCGGGAGCCCGCGGGCGACAGGCTTTCTCAGCCTCGGACCGCCTGGAGGAACGGCGATCACAGCAAAAATGCCTGACGCAGTCGGAAGTTGCGGCGGTAGGCCAAAGTAGGCCACAGCCACTCTACCGCCCTTTGTTTGCCGGTCGGGTGCCGCCGCCCTTCTTTTCGGGCTCATGAGTATGGTGGCTGTCGCGTTCGCCTCCGCCGCCTGAGATCTTGCTGCGGCTGCGCAGATCGGAATCGGCTGGCGGCTTTTCTATCACCAGCGGCTCCTTGGCGTTTTCGTGCGATGCGCCAGGACCGCCATGGCGAATACTGGCGCGGGTCTTCTTCGACGTGGACATGAAATCACCTAGCGGTCCTGCTGATAGCCTTGATGGGTCGTATTGACCTTCGTGTTGACCTTCGTGTTGCCCTGCTGGCCCTGTTTGTCAGGATTTGGGGCGGAATGGCTGTGCTGCGTCTGGTCGACAGGAACCGACTTCTTGTCGCCCGGACCCTTTGGGCTCTGGTTCTCCGTCGGAACGGGTGGTGGTTTTGTGCTCATGACCGTCTCCTTTCACTAGCCAAAACAAGCAGGCCCCCGGGAAGGTTCCTGATCCGAACCGGGCGAGGGGCAAACTCCTGACATTGCCAATTCCGGCCTTGTCGGCGCGCCGCAGCGCAATAATCTTCTGTTAGGGCGTGGGCACTTCCACCTGTTGAAAGGAGCCGACCATGAAACACCAAACACTCGACCAACTGCAGACAGTTGCGAAAGTTGAGCCCTCGGCGACATACCCGACCATGACTCGGGCGCAACGGATCGAGCGTTGGGCAGAGCTTCTCGAACAAAATCCACGGCGTTGCCTCGGAGCCCTTTCAGGCACCGAATATCTCAGTCCTGAAGCTCGTGACGTAGCGCGTGGCGCGGGGTCGCCGATCACCGTTGCCTATGAGGATCCGGTGCTGCGCGCCATGGGTCTGAAAGATGATACCTACGGTGAGGCAAAGCGCTTCTTCGAGCTAAGTGACTGGCAGTTGCACAACATCGTCTGTCACTGTCACGTTGGTGCTACGATGCAAGCGCGATGGGCTGCCGCCAGAGTCCGCCGGACGATTACCGGGAACAGATTTCTGGCATGGCTGAGGGCAAGGCTTGTGCATTGAGGCCAGCCCAGAACGGTGACGACAAGTCTTGATCGTTCTCGTTAGCGGCTGGCCGGCAAAAGGCTGGTGGCATCGCCGGCGCCGCAGTGTTGATCGAGCCGACGCCTTGCATTCAGGGCGGCCGGACGAAGGCTCATTGCCGGGTCCCTTGTCGGAGGCAGGAAGCTCTCGATTCATGTGAACACGGCCCGCGCCCCTGATCCATGCCACCACCGATGCATCGTTGGCGGAATCTCGTCCCTGTGACATGCCCGCAATCGCGTCTGGGAACTTTTCTGGAGGCACATGGTTGGAATGTGCGGCTGAAAGAATCCGGGCCTGTGCCAAGGAGGTTCGCCATGAAGCTTCGCGAGTTTATGGACCAAGTGAAGGATCTGCCCCCGGATACCCTCGTCTGTGCCGCCGAGATTGACGAGGCCTTTGCGGCCAACATTGCCGGCATAGAAACAGTAGAAGGTGCCCGGATCGAAAGCCGGAAACCGGACGGCACCGAAGCTGTCGAACTCGCCAACGGGAACGACAGGGTTGTCGTAATCCGCTGGTGAACCGCTGGCTCATGCTGGAGCGGTCGCATGCTTGATCACTGAACGCTGGAGGAGTCGCAGGCCATGTTACCGGTATTGAACAAAAGACTTTGCGCCGGGCTGATCGCCGGAACTCTGATGCTCTCGGCCGGCGGCTTTGCTCCGCTCGCAGCTCAGGAAATCCCAAACGACTTCACGGCGATCGTGCGCGAGAAAATTCCGGCCGTGGTCGCAATAACGACCAAACAGATCATCCAGGACCAGGCGACGCTGGGCGACTTTCTTAGTCCTTTCGGCAGTCCCGGCCTCGGACCGGCGCAACCGCAGGTGCGAGAGGCCCTTGGTTCCGGCTTTGTGATCAGCCCCGAGGGGTACATCGTCACCAACAACCATGTCGTTGCCGATGCAAGCGAAATTCATGTCGTATTCTCCGACAAGGAGACGTTGCCTGCACAGCTCGTCGGCCGCGATCCGGCAACCGACCTCGCGGTGCTGAAGATCGATCCGCGGTCCAATATGACAACGACCGCCTGGGGTGACTCCGATGCAGTACAACCCGGCGCATGGACGATCGCTATCGGCAGTCCGTTCGGGCTCGGCGGGACCGTTACCGTCGGCGTGCTTTCGGCCCGTTCGCGCGACATCAATGCCGGTCCTTACGACGACTTTCTCCAGACCGACGCCTCAATCAATCGCGGCAATTCCGGCGGCCCGCTGTTCAATGCTCGCGGCGAAGTGATCGGGGTCAATACGGCCATCGTATCTCCCACAGGTGGCAGCATAGGGATTGGCTTTGCGGTACCATCCCGCACCGCCCGGAACGTCGTCGACCAGTTGATCCGCACTGGCCGGATCGAGCGCGGTTTCATCGGGGTGCGTCTCCAGGAGATCACCCCGTCGATTGCCGAGGCGCTTGGAATACCCGGCAGCAAGGGAGCGCTGGTCGCCTCGGTCGAACCCGGCAGTCCGGCAGAGCAGGCAGGCATACAGGCGGGAGACGTGATCACACGCTTTAACGGCAAGGACATCCAGAGCGTCCATGATCTGACGCTCGCGGCTGCGAGCCAAAAGCCGGGAACAAAAACGACGCTGACACGGAACCGCGGAGGCAGCCAACAGGAAATAGCTCTGACCATCGGACAACGCAACGATGAGGAGCAACAGACCAGCGCCGTTCCGAAGTCGGAAACGGCCGACACGCGTCTTGGATTGTCGCTCAGCCCAATCCCGGATGAGGCACGCCAGCAGCTCGGACTCCAGCCGGATACTACAGGCGTGTTCGTCCAGGAAGTGGCTCCAAACAGCCTCGCCGCCGAAAACGGCGTTCAGCCTGGCGATGTGATCGTCTCGGCCAACAACCGGGATGTGACACAGCCGTCGGACATCCAAGAGGAGTGGGCGAAATCCCGCCAGCTGAACAAGCCGATGTTGTTCCGCATCAGCAGGCAAGGGCAATCTCTTTTCGTTGCCGTGGCCACGGCCAAATCTTGACGGGCCAACTCTCGATGGAAACGCGTTAAGCTTGGCGAGCGTAAACTTGGCCGAATAGATCACACGCTTTCGCGAGAGGCGGCCTTTAGGGACGGGAACAACAGCCGACCAAGGCCGTTTCGTCCAAGAGTCATTCAACCTGTTGAAAGGAGGCTTCCGATGAGCGCCACCGGACTCGACGTATTCGACAAGACGCTGCAGACAACAAACATCTGGCTCGACGAGATCATGACCGAGATCGGACCGGATCGGCAGGTCGCATGGCATGTGCTTGGAGCGGTGCTCCACGCCTTGCGAGACCGCATGCAGCCGGATCTTGCCGCCCACCTCGGCTCGCAGCTGCCGATCCTCGTGCGCGGCGCCTATTACGACCAATATCAGCCCTCCACGACTCCCGAGAAGTTGCGGTCGCTCGACGAGTTCCTGGCCAAAATCAAGGCGGAGTTGGAATTCACCCGACCGGTCGATTCCAAGGATGCATTCAGGGTCGTATCCAAGGTGCTCGCTCACCACGTGGGAGAGGGGCAGATGATCAAGGTTTGGGAATCCTTGCCGGCAGAAATCAGGCGCGTCGCGGCAGCTCAGCAAGCGGCGTGAAATAGCGCCAGATACAGTTGGTCTCGTTTCTTGGGGAGATGGAAATGCCACTCACCCTTATCAGTCCTGCGTTCCCGGCGGGCGGGAAAATCCCTGAAAGGCATACCCGCGACGGCCAGAACGTCTCACCACCGCTAAAATGGTCCGGTGTCCCGGACGGTACCAAGAGCCTTGTTCTTGTCGTGCAGGATCCCGACGCGCCGAGCGGGGTTTTCGGGCATTGGGCGGTGTTCAATATCCCGCCCGATGCCGGCGAGCTTGCCGAGGCGCAAGACGGCAAGCCAGGCCCGTCGGCACTCAGGCAAGGCACCAACGATTTCGGCAATGCCTATTACGATGGCCCGCAGCCACCGGTGGGACATGGCGTCCATCATTATCATTTCCGGCTGGCCGCGCTCGACGTGCCGAGCCTCAGTGTGCCGGGACAGGCGGGCGTGCAGCTCGTCTGGAAGGAAGCCCAGAAGCATGCGCTGGAGCAGACCGAGTTGGTCGGAACCTACGCACGGTAACACCGGCCCGTGCCGGTGGCCGCCGTTTACAGCGCAGCCGGATCAAGCGGCTTTCGAGCCGGGCCGTGGATGACCGAGCCGTCGGCCGCAAAAACCGAGCCATGGCAGGGACAATCCCAGGTGTTGTCCGCATTGTTCCAGGTCACCGTGCAGCCCTTGTGGGTGCATGTCGCCGAAACCGGGTGGAGCACCCCTTCAGCGTCTCGCCACGCCGCGATCTTTTCGTCACCCCTGACGATCACACCGCCCATGCCGGGCGCGATGTCGTCGAGGCTTGAGACAATCGATTGGCTGCGGCCATTCTGGTGAAAGTCCTCGGGATAAGACCGCGCCGGGTCGTAGAGCCTTTGCCATGGACTCGGCCGCGCGCAGATCAAATCCGCGATCATCATGCCTGCGGCCGTTCCATTGGTGATGCCCCAGGCGTTGAATCCCGTGGCGATATGAAAACCGGAGGCTTTGTCCGGATCGGGTTCGCCGGCATACGGAACCCTGTCGGCGGTATCATAGTCCTCATTGCACCAGCGCCACGCAACGTCCCCAACGGGAAGGCTCATTCTTGCCCATTGTTCCAGCTCGACAAACCGTTTCGCCACATCGCCGTCCTGGCCCGTGTCGAACTTGGGGCCGAGTGCGACAAGCAGCGGGCCTTCGGCGTCGCGGCCGGTGCGGATGGAATGCGTCGGATCGTCGATGCCGATGAACATGCCGTCGACGGCAAGAGGGTCATCGATCCGAAACGCCATGGCAGTGTGGCAGCGCGGCTGGGTCCGGTTCGCCATGCCGACGGGGCTCTTCACTGTCATGTTGGTGGCGACGACCACATGCTCGGCGTGAACGGTGCCGCTGTCGGTAACGACGCGCCAGCGGCTTGCCTCGCCAATCGAGATCGCGCGGCTGTTTTCGAAAATCCGCCCGCCACGGGCCGTCACCGCTTGAGCCAGGCCAACCAGATACATCGCCGGATTGAACTGCGCCTGGTCGGAAAAACGCAGAGCGGCGGCCGTTTCGAAAGGCAGCGGCGCGCGCTCCAGGATATCGGCGTCCAGCCCAACCTGGCGCGCGGCCTCCGCCTCGGCCACGATCTCCGCGCGCCGGTTTGCATCGCAGCTGTAGGTATAGGCGTCCTTGGCCTCGAGATCGCAGGCGATGGCATAGTCGTGAACCCATTCCCGGATCTGCACGGCGCCGGCGGAATTTGCTTCGGCATAGGTCTGCGCCAGGTCCGGCCCAAAGGTGTCGATGAGATGGCGATAAATCAGCGCGTGCTGCGTCGTGATCTTGGCCGTCGAGCGGCCGGTCACCTGGCCGCCTGTCCGCAGGCCTTCGACGGCGATCACCGATCGACCGGCCTCACAAAGGCGAAGCGCCGTCGTGAGCCCGACAATCCCGGCGCCCACGACAACGGCATCGGCATGGACCGAGCCCTCGAGCGGAGAATAGTTCGTAGCGGTGGCTGCCGCCACCCAACAGCTTCCCGGTTCTCCCGAAAGAATGGCCATTTTTCTCGCGTCCCATGCTTTCGATGCATCTCCATGACAACCCGCGCCGGCACGAAAACGTTCCGAGATCTAAGGTCTTCAATCGTGGTTTCCACAGGGAATCCTATCCATCAATGATGGAACTCCAGCAGATGATCGGGGCAGTCGAACGCAGCAACGGACGTGAATTGGTATAGGCTGATGCCATTACTGTTAGGCCGGCGGCCGAAGACTGCGCCGTTACGGCCTGTGGCGAAGGTCACCTGCGCGCGCCCGGCAAAGCCTGAAGAATGGTTCGAGCCACCCGCATCCAGTATTTTGGCGATAAAACAATTCGTACCTTGTTTTTCCCCATTGCAATTGCCAACCATGGAAAGGGATTGATTCGGAGCTTGTCTATGCGTGGACTGCAAGTGGCCCTGGCTGCGGTGATCTTGGGCATTTCAGTCAGTTCTGGACTCGCCGATGACAATTCTCCCTTTATCTATTTTGCGACCCAGGACCCTTTCGCAGACGGTTTGCCGACCAAGAATGATGTTTATGTCTTTGGTGGCGTCTTTGCGCACGGGGCCTTCGGCGACGCGATCAATGTTTTGGATGCCGACTACACGGACAACTATATAATCGGAGCTGCATACGGTCGCGATTTCGTCGATATCGGCGCTGGCTTCGTTCTTGGTGGCGTCGCCGGCGCGGCCATAAGATTTGGCGAGGACGATGATACGACTGGCGAACTTTGGGCCGGAGCGCGACTGCGCCACCACGGCCTGGTCATTGGTGATTTGGCGATTGCGCCCGCACTGACTGCTGGATTCAGTGCCGTTACCGGCCCTACCGAGATCGAGCGCGAACGCGAAATCGTCCACGATGGCGATGCATCATTCCTCGGCTTCGTTGGTGCGGAGCTTTCGTTCAGAGTGAGGCAGGCTCCCAACGTCGAACTCGTCTACCAACTCCACCATAGATCCGGCGCCGATGGCACGTTTGGAGATATGACAGAGGGTTCCAATGCGAACGCCCTTGGAATCCGTTATCGCTTCTAACGCTCGGTGCTGTGGACCTTTTTACAGGCGCCTACGCACCCACCCAGTTGGCTCGTGCTGAGGACGGCGACACTCCCGTGAGAGTCGGCACGATGAACCACTGAAAATCTCAAGGCGGTGTAGCGCCGGGTCACCCTCAGGCTATATCCTTCAGCGTGTCCAGCGGCCCTTTCAATGCAGACCTGGGCTGGATCAACTCTGGCGCGATCAGGAAGGTCTGCGGTGCCGTCGGCGGCTCATCGATCAGCTCGAATGCCTTCGTGATCATCGCCTCAACATTCTGCCGCACCATGATTACGGGGAAGGGCAGGAAGGAGCCGAAGGGGTCATAGTCGTAGCAACCGACGACGAGTTCGCTGAACATTTCCGCCGGCCGGCCGGCCATGAAACGCAGCAGACCTTCCATATTGATCGACGAATTGATGAACAGCGCGCGCGGCAGCTTGCCACGGCATTGGTAAAACGCCTCGAAGGCACGCAAAGTTATATCAGGCGAATACCCAGAGGACTGCACACCATCGTCAGGGTCGGCGCCCAGCAGCGCCTTCTTGGTCGCATGGAAAGCGGCGATGCGTTCGCGGCTGGCGTGGTCGTTGCGGCCGCCAAACAGAAACAGCTCGTCCGGCCGCAGAGGATCGTCGTTGCCGAAGCGGCGGATGATTGCTTCCGTCAGCATCCGCGCGCCCTGATAATTGTCGCTGATCACCGAATGCGCCTTCGCTCCCGGCAGGTCGATGTTGATATGCCTCAGCCCCGCCAGTTCGCAGACCTCGTGCACGCCATCGGGATCGGTGGCGCCGACGATGAAGAGCTGGTCGATTGAATAGGAGATCAGCGTCTCCGCGGTCCGCCGTTCCTCTTCGGGGTCGCGGCTGGCGCTAACCACGACCGGGCATTGGCCGCGGCTGCGCGCATGCCCCTCAAACGTCTGCGCCATGGAGGAGAAGTAGCGATTGTCGTGGACGGGCAGCATCAGGCCGACCAGGCCTGATCGCGAGCGTCGCAAGCCTCGCGCTTGCAGATTGGTGGTGTATTGGTGGAGTTCGGCGAGGCCGAGAATTGTTTGCGCCGTACTTTCCTTGATGCGGCGCTTGCGCCAAGTGCCGTTCAGCACGGCACTCACGGTCGACGGCGAACTGCCCGACAGCACGGACAGGTCATAGATCGTCGCCTTCTTCTTGACCCGCTGATCCATCTGGCGCCTCCGGCGCGTCTATTTAGAGCAATATCCCGCTTGACGAGAGCTTCTCGATGCACAATAGTTTCTGCACCATCGATTGTGCAAGCGAAAACCGGTGGATGATCGATGGGGAAGTGCCCCGTCTTTTTCGGGGAGTTTCTAACGGCCGCCGTCGTTCGACGGCTCGAGTGTGTTCCCACTAGGAACGTTATGGGAGGAGTACAGATGAAAAAGCTCTTGATCGCGGCGCTTGCCGCGACCCTTATGATTGGCGGATCATTCGCTGCGATGGCACAGCAGGCCGGCAAGGTCGGCGTCGTCGTCAAGATCGGCGGCATTCCGTGGTTCAACGCAATGGAGGCGGGCATCAAGGAGCGCGGCGAGAAGCTCGGGATCGACGCATTCATGGTCGGCCCGACCAGCGCTGATCCAGCACTGCAAGTTCGCGCCATCGAGGATCTGATCGCGCAGGGCGTCAAGGTCATCGGCGTCGTGCCGAATGATGCGAAAGTGCTTGAACCGGTCCTGCAGAAGGCCAAGGACGCCGGCATCGTCGTCATCACACATGAATCGCCTGGCCAGAAGGGCGCCGACTGGGATTTCGAACTCGCGTCTGCCACCGGCTTCGGCGAGGCTCACGCCAAGCTCCTGGCGGAGAAGATGGGCGGCAAGGGTGAGTATGCAGTGTTCGTCGGCTCGTTGACGGTGCCGCTGCACAATGCCTGGGCCGATGCGGCAATCGAGTATCTGAAGAAGAATAATCCCGACATGAAACTCGTCGGCGAACGTTATGGCGTCGCCGAGGATGTAGACAAGAGCCGCAGCACTGCGCTTGACCTGATTTCCGCAAATCCCGGCCTGAAGGGCTTCCTCGCCTTCGGCAGCCAAGGCCCGATCGGCGCTGGCCGAGCAATCGAAGAGCGCCGGAAGGTGGGCGAAATTTTCGTGCTCGGACCATTCTCGCCAGGCCAGGGCCGGAAGCTCATCAAAAGCGACGCGATCTCCGGCGGCTTCATGTGGAATCCGAAGCAGGCGGGCGAGGTTTTCGTCACGCTGGCCGACCATCTCATGAAGGGTAAAGAGATCAAGGATGGCGATACGATCGAAGGGCTTGGGACAGTTAAGCCCGACTTCGAAAACCGTAACATCATCGTCGATCAACTCGTCCCCATCAACAAGGATACTGTCGACGATCTCGCGGCGATGGGCCTGTAAGGCCTCCCAGGGCTAATGGCAGTCGGGCCCGGCCTCGAACCGGCCCGGCTGCAGGATTGCAAACGCGATTGGATCCAGGTTTCGACTCGATGGCTGATCAGGCACTCGATGGCGCCGCACCACGGCCGCTGCTGTCGCTCCGCAACGTCAACATGACGTTCGGCGGCGTGAAGGCGCTGAAGAATGTCAGCTTTGAGGTGTTGCCGGGCGAGGTGCATTGTCTTGCCGGCGAGAACGGCTCCGGCAAGAGCACGCTGATCAAGGTCATTACAGGCGTGTACAAGCCCGAGGCGGGTGCCGAAATCGATTATGATGGCCAGAGCTACTCCCATATGTCGCCGGTTACGGCGCAGGCCAGCGGAATTCAGGTCATCTGGCAGGATCTCGCCCTGTTTCCCGAGATGACTGTCGCCGAGAATATCGCGTTCCAGACCGTCATCGGCCGCTGGCCGCGGCTGGTGAACTATGCCGAGATGCGTCGGGTCGCGATCAACGCCTTGCAACGTCTTGGTGTTACCTTCGATGTCGATCTGGCACTCCACCACTTTCCCATCGCACAGCGGCAGATCGTAGCAATCGCCCGCGCCCTCGTCGGTGAGGCAAAGCTCGTCTTCATGGACGAGCCGACGGCGTCGCTCACCCAATCCGAAACCGACTATCTGCTGGACGTTGTGCGCAATCTGTCGGCGTCGGGCGTCGCCGTTGTGTTCGTCAGTCATCGCCTGGCGGAGGTTCTTGAAATCTCCAGCCGCGTCACCGTGCTGCGCGACGGCGCCCTGGTTGGCGTCTATCCAACCAAAGGCCTGACCCAGTCGCGCATCACCGAGTTGATGACGGGCAAGACCTTCGACTATTCCGTCCTGCATCGGGATTTGAGCAGGAGCCCGGTCATGCTTGAGGTCAAGGAACTGTCGCGGCCCGGCGAATTCGACGACGTGTCCTTGACAGTCCGGCGCGGCGAGACGCTCGGCATCACCGGGTTGCTCGGGGCAGGGCGCACCGAATTGGCGCTGACATTGTTTGGCATGCGCAAGCCGAAATCGGGCTCCGTCGCCCTGGATGGCAAACCCGTTCGCTTCGGTTCCAACCGTGACGCGATCGCCGCCGGCGTCGCCTATCTTTCGGAAGACCGGCTGTCGCTCGGTCTCATTCAGCCCCAGGCAATCGCCGACAACATGGTCATCGCCTCGCTGGACAAGATCCTTTCAGGCGGTTTCATTTCGAGCGATCGCAAGCGATCTCTGGTCAATCGCTGGATAAGGGACCTCGGGGTCAGGATCGGAAAGCAGGACGACGCGATCTCGACCCTGTCAGGGGGAAATCAGCAACGTGTCGCCATTGCAAAATGGCTGGCGACCGACCCGAAGCTGCTTATCCTCGACGCACCGACGGTCGGCGTCGATGTCGGCGCGCGCGCCGGCATTTTCGACATCGTTTCCAAGCTGGCGGACAGCGGCCTGGCCATTATCCTGATCTCGGACGAGGTGCCTGAAGTCTATTTCAACGCGGACCGTGTGCTGCACATGGCTCAGGGGCGCATTGTCGGCGAATTTACGCCGGGCGCTACGACCCTCCATGCGATGGAGGAGGCGGTCTATGCGTAGGTTTGTCCGCTCCCACGCAACGGAACTGGCTTTGCTCGCCGTTATCGCAGTCATCTGCGTCTTCCTTTCGTTCGCGACGGACCGGTTCTTCACCCTCGGCAACGCGTTTGACCTTCTGAACACCAGCTCGGTCAACATCATCTTCGCCGTTGGCCTGCTGGTCGTGCTGATCGCCGGCGGCATTGACATCTCCTTCGCGGTTGCTGCCTCCGTTGTGCAATATCTGACCGCGACCGTCCTCGGCTGGATCGGCGGTGGGAATTGGATTGTCGGCTTCATCATCGCTGGCGCATTGGGCGTCGCGTTGGGCTGCATCAACGCCTTCCTGATCCATGGGTTCAGGATCATCTCGATCGTCGCCACGATTTCGACTTTCAACATTTTCTTCGGCTTGCTGATGTTTTTCACGGGCGGCGTGTCGATCTACAACCTGCCGGACTGGCTCACCACCCGCGTCGTGCTGTTCGAGCGAGAGATGGCTGACGGGACCTGGGCGGAGATCACCCTTCCTGTGCTCATTATGGCCATATGCGTGTTCGCTACCTGGGCGTTGATCACGCGCACCACCACCGGCCGCCAACTCTACGCATTTGGCGACAATCCGGAGGGCGCGCGCCGCTTCGGCATCAATATCGGTGCCATGCAATTTATCGCCTTCGGCTGGCTTGGCCTGATGGCGGGTATCGCCGGTCTCGTCCAAGCGCATTACGCGCAGGAGGTTGTGCCGAATGCCCTTTATGGGCGCGAACTCGACGTCCTGGCAGCCGTAGTCCTTGGCGGCGCGCGGCTCGGCGGCGGCAAGGGCAGCGTGCTCGGCTGCATTCTGGGCGTTCTGTTGGTCTCGATTACCCAGAACGGACTCAATTTGATGGGCGTGTCGCCTTTCGCGTTCAAGATGATCGTCGGCGCCATCATTCTTGCCGCCATCACCCTGTCGAACACCAGCATCGAACGCCTGCTGCCGTTCCTGAAAAGCCGACGGGTGCATTCATGACGGTTTTGATTGAACGCGTCCGCAACGCGCTCGGCCCCGAACTTGCAGGTCCGTTTGCCGCGTTCGTAGCTGTCATGATCGTGTTTGGTTTTGCGGCGCCGAACTTTCTTTCCCGCGCTACCTTTGGATCCGTTGCCTTCCAGCTGCCGGAACTCGGCCTCCTCACACTCGCCATGCTGCTGCCGATCCTGACCGGCGGCCTGAACCTGGCCATCACCTTCACGGCCAACATGGCCGGCCTGACGCTGGCTTGGGTACTGCAAAGCCAGGGAGGCGTCGAAGCGGGCATCGGCGCCTTCCTCCTTGGCTCGGCCCTTGCCATCGCGGTCGGCGCACTGAGCGGGCTGATCATGGGGCTCGTCATCGCCTACACCAAGGCTCACCCGATCCTGGTCTCGCTGTCGATGATGATCTTCCTGCGCGGTCTCGGCGAATTCCTGACGCGCGGCGGCGACGTGTCCGGCATTCCCGGCTTCTTGGCGCCGATCGGCTACGGTTCGATTATTGGCATCCCGGTGCCGTTGCTCATCTTCATCGCTTGCGTGCTGATCTGGCACGTCTTGCTGACGCGCATGAAGCTAGGCTTCAACACCTACATGATCGGCTCCAATATCGAGGCCACGCGCTATTCCGGTATCAATACGCGCAAGGTGCAGGTTCTCGTCTACACATTGTCCGGCGCGATGTGCGCGGTCGCCGGCATCATCATGCTGGCGCGCTTCAATTCGGTGCGTGTCGGCCACGGCGAGTCTTACCTGCTGATCACCGTGCTTGCCTGCTTCCTTGGCGGGGTCAATCCGTTCGGCGGCTTCGGTCGGGTGATCCCGGTCTTCGTTGCGCTCGTCGTGCTCCAGCTTCTGTCCTCGGGACTCAATCTGATGGGCGCAAGCCAGCACCTTGCGACGGCAGTCTGGGGCATCCTGATGATCACGGTGATGATCCTGCGCTGGCTTGCCGGGCGCCTCAAATTCCTGAACACAAACAGAGGGTGAGTTAGATGCATGGTTTTGGGGTCCACACCTCGATGTGGACGATGAACTGGGACCGGGCCGGCGCGGAGAAGGCGATCGCGGCTTCCGTCAAATACGGGATGGACTTTATCGAGATCGCGCTTCTGAACGCGCCGGCGGTCGATGCCGCGCACACACGCGCCTTGCTCGAAAAGCACAATCTTCCTGCCGTTTGCTCGCTTGGCCTGCCGGAGCGCGCCTGGGCCTCGGTGCGGCCGGATGCCGCCATCGAACATCTCGAAGTGGCGATCGACAAGACTGCGGAAATGGGCGCGCTGGCGCTTTCCGGCGTGATTTTTGGCGGTATCGGCGAACGCACCGGCCTGCCACCGACCGAAAAGGAATACGACAATATCGCCCACGTGCTGACCGTCGCCGCCAAGCATGCCAAGAAGCGCGGCATCGAGCTCGGAATCGAGGCGGTGAACCGCTACGAGAACCATTTGATCAACACCGGCGCGCAGGCCGTCTGGATGGTCGAGAAAGTCGGGGCCGACAACATTTTTGTTCATCTCGACACCTACCACATGAACATCGAGGAGAAGGGGGCCGCCAACGGCATTCTGGCTGCCCGCGACCACCTGAAGTACATCCACTTGTCTGAGAGTGATCGCGGCACACCAGGCACCGGCAACTGCCCCTGGGACGAGATTTACGCGACGCTGGCGGCGATCGGCTTCAAGGGCGGACTGGCCATGGAAAGCTTCATCAACATGCCGCCGGAAGTCTCCTACGGCCTCTCGGTCTGGCGGCCGGTTGCGAAGGACGAGGCCGAAGTGATGGGCAATGGCTTGCCGTTCCTGCGCAACAAGGCTCGCCAATACGGTCTGATCTGAGACGATGGGTGACGGGCAGAAGGCGGACGGCGCAAGGATCGCCGTCTTCGATGTCGGCAAGACCAACATAAAGCTCTCTGCAATGACGCTCGACGGCGTGCTCGTGGAGAGCCTCTCTGTCCACAACGAAGTGCGGCCTGGTCCACCTTGGCGGCAGCACGATCTCAACGGCATTAGCGACTGGCTGTTCGGCTCGCTCGCCAGTTTGTGCCGTCATCATCCGCTGGAAAAGCTGGTCGGCACCGGACATGGCTCTGCGGGAGTTCTGGTGAACGCAGATCCCGACGAGACTTGTGCCCTGCCGATGATTGACTACGAGCAGGATCTGCCGCCTGCAATTCGCGAAGGCTACGCGCCGCTTTCGGGCGATTTCTTCGATCGCGGCAGCGCGATCATGCTGAAGGCTGCCCACCAGGCGCGCCAGCTGTACTGGATGCAGCAGGTTGATCCGGAGCGCGTCGCTCAGGCTCGTTGGTATCTGGGCTTGCCTCAATATTGGGCCTGGCGGCTGTCAGGCGTGCCATCGGCCGAAACGACGGTCCTCTCGGCGCAATCCCATCTGTGGAACAATGTGCGCAAGCAGTGGGCGCCCATTGTGGCGGGGCAGGGATGGCAGCGCCTAATGCCACCATTTCATCCGGCCTGGGAGAGGTTGGGGCCAATCCGGCAGGATCTGGCGCGCCGGCACGGCATACCGGAAGAGCTCTCTGTCCTGACAGGCGGCCACGACAGCAGCCTGAACCTCTACCGCTACCAGGCGGCAGGCATGCGCGACGCCTGCGTGATCTCTACCGGAACCTGGATCGTCGGAATGTGCGCGGCGACACCTCTCGACCAACTCGATGAAAATCGCGGAATGGTGCTGAACAGCGACGTGACAGGACGCCCGGTCGGCGGCGTTTTGACCATGGGCGGACGAGAGTTCAGTCATGTGGCAGGGCAGGGGCAAGAAGGAACTGCAGCCGACGCTGCGCTGGTCAGCTTGCTGATTGAGCGCGGCACTTTCGCATTGCCGTCGTTCGGCGACGATGACGGCCTGTTTCCAGGCAGCGCTGGGCTCGGCCGGTTTGGAGGGCCGCCTGCAGAAACCCCTGCAGAGCGCAAGGCGCTCGCGGTGCTCTACGCCGCGCTGCTGACGGTAGAATGTATCGATGCGCTGAACAAAAACGGGCTGGTTGCATTGGATGGCACCTTCCTGCGAGACCCGCTCTACGCCACACTGGTTGCCGCACTACGGCCAAACGCCGAAACGGTCTACAACCTCGACTCCTATGGCACCGCGTCGGGTGCGGCGCTACTTGGCGAACATGAAACGCGTGACACGCCGGCTCCGATCGCAGTCAGCCTGCCGACTGCCTTTGCCGGCGATCGTGAGGCGCTCGCAGCCTATGCACAGCGGTGGCGCGACCTGGCGAAGCGAAACAACTTGCAACAGCGCAAGACCAGCAAAGGAACAATCGATGACTGATGACAGCGCTTTGCGCCGCGAAATGGTGGATGTTTGCCGCCGGATGAACTCCAGCGGTATCAACCAGGGCAATGCCGGCAATTTGTCGGTGCGCTCTAGCGACGGTTTCCTGATCACGCCCTCGTCGCTGCCCTACGAAACGATGACGCCCGAAGACATCGTCGAGATGGGCTTTGACGGCACCTATGTCGGCCGACGGCCCTCCTCGGAGTGGCGCTTCCACCGTGACATTTTGAAAGAGCGGCAGGAGGTCGATGTCGTGCTGCATTGCCACTCGCTCTACGCCACGACGCTGGCCTGCCATCACAAGACGATCCCGAGCTTCCACTATATGACGGGAGTGGCTGGCGGCACCACCATCCGCTGCGCGGAATACGCAACCTTTGGCACGCAGGCCTTGTCCGACAATGCCTTGGTTGCGCTCAAGGATCGCCTCGCCTGCCTGCTCGGCCAGCACGGCCAGATTTCGCTCGGCAAGACCATGGAAGCGGCGTTGTGGCTGGCGAACGAGGTCGAAACCCTGTCGCGCATGTATGTCCAGGCGCTTAGCCTTGGCGAGCCGCCGGTCCTTTCCGACGAGGAGATGGCGCGGGTGATCGAGCAGATGAGGAAGATGAGCTATGGCCAAGCGCCGGACCCGGAGGGAACGAACGATCTGGCGCGGCCGCGCGACGCTGCGGTCTAGCGCAGCTTCGGCAGATTTTAGTGGAAACAGGTCTTTTTTTCGCGCTGGGTGGAAGGTGAAGACTGAGATGTCCTCCTTCACGGCAAACGGTGAATCAAATCGTTCAGCAAAAGCAGCGTCGCGCCGGCGAAGACAGCCGCAGCCGCGTCGTCCAGCATGATGCCGAGTCCACCCCTTACCTTTTCATGCACGACGCCGATGGGCCAAGGCTTGGCGACGTCGAAGAACCGGAAAGCAAGGAAACCTGCTGCCCACCAGACCGGGTCGAGCGGCAGCATGGAAAGCGTTGCGGCGGTGCCGAAGGTCTCGTCAATGACGACGATCTGCGGATCCTCCGTCCTGGTATGGGCGACGATACGCGACGACGCCCATACTCCCACGGCGAAAAAGGCGAAATAGGCGAGCACGATCAGCCAAGGCGATGCAGGTATCAGGACCGCGGCAACGGCCACTCCTACGCCCGCGCCGGCGGTGCCCGGCCATACCGGAGATAATCCCGCGCCGGCAGAGGTCGCGAGCAGGTAAGCAAGCCTGGGCAGTAATTTACGCATGGCGTTTCGAACGGCTTCCCGGTGAATTGCGGATATGCGTTGTATCAGTCTTTCCGGTTACTTCCGCTAATGCGGTCGCGCAAAAGCATGCCCTCGGGCGTGAGCCGGTCAGGCCGCGACGCGCTATAGACCGCCAGTCGATTTTTGCGACAGCGGACACAACGGGCATTGCGCTGACCACCTCGATCGGCGCCGACGGGCTGGAACGAACCCTCAATTTGCCGGTTAAACGTCGACATCATCAGAGGAGCCAAGTCATCATGATCGCCGGTCTCATGAAACGCCGTATCGACCCGCTATGGGAGCACGCCGCCTCTCCGCTGATCGGGATCGGCATGACCCCGAACCAGGTTACGTCAGGCGGGCTGGTGCTCGTCGCCCTGTCGTGCGCCGCCTATCTGTACCACCAGTCGAGCCTCGCCTTTGGCCTTTGCCTGGCGTTTGCCTTCACCTTCGACGCGCTCGATGGGGCGGTTGCCCGTCGCAGACATATGAGCACCAAGGCGGGTGGCTATTTCGACGCCATGGCCGACCGTTATCAGGAACTTGCCGTGTTTGCGGCAATAGGCTGGGTCGCCGACCTGTGGGCGATCGCCATGATCGCGTTCGCCGGCGGACTCCTCACCAGCTACGCCAAGGCGCGGACGGCGATCGAAATCCCCATAGAAAACCACGCGTGGCCGGATTTCTTCGAACGGATGGAACGCCTGGTGTTCATTTGCGTGCTGTTGGTCGCCGACGGCTTGGCGACCGCCATGGGCGCCGCTTCGCCCTGGATTCTGGCGGGCGGGTTCACGCTGTACGCACTCGTGGCCAACGCGACAGCGCTGCAACGGATCAATCGCGCATTTGCGATGCTCAAACGAGCCGACGCGAAGCAGCCGTGAGACGGCGAAATCCCATAAGGATGAGGCGCCTGGCGCTCCCTGCGTGCCCGTTGTCCGCACCCCTCGTCAGACCGTTTCGAGCCGGCTGAAGCGAACCGGGATGATTTTGCGGGTCTTCAGTTGTCCTGCCGAATCCTTGTCGATGACCGTCAGCAACTGCCCTTGTTCAGGGCCTACAGGCATAACCAGGCGGCCGCCCGGCTTGAGCTGCTCGAGCAAAGCCGGCGGCGCCCGCCCCGCTGCGACGCTGACCAGGATCTTGTCGAATGGGGCGTGCTCGGGCCAGCCGCGAGAGCCGTCCCCGACACGAATGCTGACATTGGATAGACCGAGGTCCTGCAGCAGAGCCTCGGCATGGCTTGCGAATTCCTCGATGATTTCGACGCTCCAAACGTGCCCGGCGAGTTCCGCGAGGATTGCGGTTTGGTAACCCAGGCCGGTGCCGATCTCGAGCACCGCCTCGTGCGGTTGGAGAGCAAGGAGATCGGTCATGAGCGCGACGATGAACGGCTGCGAGACGGTTTTGTCGAAGCCGATCGGCAGTGGCATGTCCTGGTAGGCATAAGGCGCGACCGAGCTTGGCACGAACAGATGGCGCGGCACCTGCTGCATCGCTGCCATCACTCGTTCATCGAGCGCCGCCTTGCCGAGCTCTTCGCTTGCAAGGTCTGTATGGATTGCAATCATCTCGACCATGTGCCTGCGCAGCACTGCGAGGTGCTCTTCGTTCATTGGCTTCATGACCGTCGGGCTTTCTTCAACCAGGCTTGCTGCCAGATACGCTTATATCCTGTTCGTCACAGCAACGCCCGTCATCGTTTCCAGTTGCGGGTGGCCCACGGCGACGGGAGGTAATTTTGGCCTTGCGTCTGGTCGATATCGGCGGCGGCCCTGGAGATCCGATGACATGCCGCCATAACGGTATGTCCTGGATCGCGGTGATTGAAGGATGAACGGCTGAATCGCGTGCTGCGTGGGCAGCCGGCGATCTCGACTGGGGCGGTTCTAAATATCCAGCTAAAGTCCGGAAGCCGCTACTTTATCGCTTCCGGGAGTGCTGAGTGGAACTCGCCGGGGCCTCTGCCTTGCCGCTGGGCCGCCGCGGTTGAATCCTCATCAGCTAAAGTAGTGAAATCTGATGGAACTACCGGCCCTGATGTGCCATTTTACCACGTCGTGAGAGAAGACGAAGGCAAATGAGCCAGCACAATGCCACTATGATAGGCGTCGTGGTGCCCATGTTCAATGCCGAGAGAACCATTCTCCCGACGCTGACCAGCATCTGCCAGCAGAGCCACCAGGCGCTGGACATTATCGTAGTGGATGATGGGTCGACGGACCGGTCCGCGTCAATCGTGGCCGCCTATGCCGAGCAAGATCGGCGTATAAGCCTTTTCAGGCAGCCGAACGCAGGTGTTGCGCACGCACGCAACAGCGGCGCCGCTGCCACCGATGCGGAGTTTCTAGCGTTCGTGGACGCGGATGATCTTTGGGCTCCATCCAAAATCGCACTGCAACTGCGCGTCCTGCAGGAAGGAGGCTCGTCAGCTGGCCTGGCATATTGCTGGTTTGCGGAGATCGACGAGCACGGTCGGATATTTTCCTTCAAACAGCCCGATGCTGAGGGTCGCGTGCTGCAACGCATGTGCAGAAACAACTTTGTCGGTAACGGAAGTTCGATGCTTGTACGTCGCTCCGCATTCGAGCGGGCAGGACAGTTTGATCCTTCCCTGAGGGCGAGGAACGCACAAGGCTGCGAAGATTTTCTAATGTGCCTCAGAATAGCGGAGAATTACGAGTTTCGTGTCGTGCCACAACATCTAGTGGGTTACCGGAGGACGATCGGCAACATGTCGAGCGATGTCATGCAGATGTTTCGTTCGTATGAAATTGTCATAGCCGAGTTTCGCGAGAAATATCCGCAATTTGGGAGCGATCTCAATGCCCATCTGCTTGACACGATCAATGGGCTTGCCGTGAGAGCTTTGGTTCAAGGGCGGCTTTCCGCAGCCTGGTACCTGTCGAAGAAGCTCTTTGTCCTGGAGCCGCGCACGGCCATTTCACGTCTGCCTCACACGGTCGACGTCTTCTGCCGGGGGCTGGTTCCTCGCTGGATCAAGGTTCGAGTGAAACGGATGCGAAACGCCGAGCCTCGGCCTCTTTATGAAAAGATTTATCTGGAGAGGTGAGCGCGTCCCTGTTCGGGCGTGCCGAGCCCGAACTGTGTGAGGCTAGATGCTTGATCCCAGGCTTTGATGGCGCACGCGGCAGTCACGTCATTGCGCGGAACCCTGAGCGGCAACCAAAACGATCTTGGCCCGGACCACATTTCCATAGGACACGTGCAACTACGCGCCGCCTCTATACAATATTTAATTGTTCAGTTTGCGACCGCTCCTGGTGGGACCTCCAGCGTAATTGTGATGGTGTCACCCGGAGCAAGCAGAGTATCTTCAGTCGCCTCGGTCGTCGCTGCCCGTCCGTCAGTGGAGCGGGTTACACCGATCGTAATTCGGTCCCCTTCGCCTACAAGGTCGCTGCGCATCTGCATCACGTAGGCGATTTGTTTGGTCAAGGAATCCATCTCAGCGCGCATTTGCGTCATCGCCGCACGTTCAGTCTGCAAATTAGCCAACAGGTCAATTCGACCCTGGTCGATAAGCTTATCAAGACTGCGCTGCAAATCCCCTTGGTCGCGTTCAAGTCGAGCGATCTCAGCGTTGGTTTGTAAAGCGCGGGTCGCTGACAAGAGCACTGCGCGTTGAGCAGAGTTGACGCTAGTGATCTGGACCAGACCTTTTTCGAAGAGCTTCTTGAGGCGATCAAGTTCCGCCGCATCTGCGGCTGCGCCCGCTTGATCCGCCTTCTGCTGCTCCTTCAAATAGCCCATTCGTTCCGCCGCCTTTGTTGCGGCCAACTTAATTGAAGCGCGCTCCTTCTCCTGATCCGCATAGACAGCTTCAAGATGCTTCCCCTCCTGCTGCAAAGCTTCGTCGCGACGAGGTTCGAGGCTCGGGTCACGTTCTGCGTCCGGAAGCTCAATCGCTCTGGCGCCGCTCAGCTGCGCCTCTATGCGAGCAGCTTTGATTTCGCTTTCCTGGTACTTGACGCGCAGAATGTGGAGGCGGCCGCCAAGTTCCGCTGCTGTCATTTCAGGGTTTTGAAGCTCACCGCGACCGAGCTGGTAACCGCCGCCAGCCGCCACAGCTTGTCGGACAGTCATGCCTGGTCTGAAGGCCTGAGTCCCAGGAGAGGCAATGTCCCCGTCAATATAGACGGGTCGGTATTCCTCAATATCAACTACAATCTGATCCGGATAAAAACCAGTCCAAGTCTCAGTGCCGTCGGCGGATCGTTGCGGAAGGGATTTTGGTTTTAAAACCTCGATTACCTCCTTGCGAACATCCTCTATTGTCTTCCCGAGAACCTTTAGGGGGCCTATGGTCGGCAAGACAATTCCACCGCTTTGGTCGATCACAGCTCGCTTTTGCATTTCGGGATAGCCTAAGACAGCGAAGCCGATCACGTCGCCAGTCTGCAGACGGTACTCGCCGGCATTGTGCTCCTCTGCTCGGGCAAGGCCATTCGACGGATTCGCGTATGCGAACAACAAAAACACGCATGCGAGCGCAGCGCAGTTGCCTGCCCGCATCCAGCGCACCGATCTATTCAACATTCGCGATCACCCCCAATGCTTGAGCATGACGTCGACGCAGACCTTTTTCACAACGCCATTCCTTTGAGGCGAATTTACGCTCTGAGCAACGGCAGCAAGGGCCAGACGACATTCCGAGATCGCAACACTCTGATCGTCATCCGGCTGGAAGAATACAACTTCCGGAGGCCACCGCGATCGCGGCGATCACGCTTTTGCTATCGTTCGCGATGCTCTTGGTGTCGTGCTGCTTATTGGGGGACGCAGATGACAAGCCTAGAATTTCATCCGCCGAGGCGAAGTTGCGCCATTTGCGCGACGTGATGAACAACCTATCCGTATTTCGCGGTCGGAGATGGAACGGATATCAGGCGGGCCGGTCATGCTAATGATAGTTTCGTCAAGTCCTTAATGCTACTCTCCTTCGGAAGGGTGATTTAGGCAGAGCGCGGCGGCCAACTTATTATCTTAATGTCTTGCTTTGCACGTCATCTCCTTAGGAGGGCAACGTGGACCGCGACTTGGTTTATGACGTCGGTATGCATAATGGCGATGATACGGCGTTCTATGTGAGCCAAGGCTATCGTGTGGTGGCGATTGAGGCAGACCCTGCGCAAGCGGAAGCAGGGCGAAAACGGTTTGCTGCTGAGATCGAGAAGGGCCAAGTTCACGTCGTTGAGGCTGCGATTGGGCCAAGTCACGGACAAGCCTCATTTTGGATCAGTAGCAATCCGGAGTTCAACTCGTTCGATAAGCAAAATGCGGAGATGTGCAACAACACGTCTCATGAGATCCAGGTCACTTGCCGACCGATGAACGACATCTTGGCCGAGTTTGGAACACCCTACTACCTCAAGGTTGATATCGAGACTGCAGATCATTTCTGCTTGGAGGCACTTGACCCAAACGATCTCCCTCAATTCGTCTCGTTTGAGAAGAGCCGTTTGGAGGATCTGTTCTTTATGCACAATCTCGGCTATTCGCGTTTCAAACTGATTGCGCAGGAGGATTTTCGGCAGCTAAGTTATAGCCCCGATCAGGCCAACAAATGGTCACGAAATCTAAGACCATTGCGAAGTCGCGTTGGACGTATGCTGGGTCGCCGAGCACCAGAGAATGTTGCAAAGAAACATTCTGCGTACGGCTCCTCGGGTCCATTCGGTGATGAGACTGATGGCCCGTGGCGGCAAATGAAGGAAGTTGCATTTACGTGGCTTGCCTTTGATCTTGGCCACACCGGTGATCCTGACCCTGTCGGGCATGACTGGTTTGATGTGCATTGCGCACGCTAACAAGGTTTCCCCGAATGAACCGGACACGATCTCCATCTTGATAAGGGAGAGTAATGTCGTATCTATGACTGGTAGCATTCCGAAGATTGTGATCCTGAACGGCCGCGAGCGACGGCGGCGGTGGTCGACGGCCGAGAAGCTGTGGATGGTCGAACGGGAGTTGGCCGCCTGGAAGCAAGCGTCCTGGCACAGGTTGGGGCGTCTTTATTCGTACCTGCTAATATATTGGTCGCTCTGACCCGTTCCGATATGTTAAGATGGTTAATGCGCTGAGGCCTGGATTGCCAAAGAGCGCGTCACGCCAGCGGCTGCGAGTGGGACGGGGATGTCCTTTTTGCTTTTTTTGCGAGGCCTCATCATAGTACTGTTGGCATTCGCCATCAGTATGTATTTGCTCACCGCCTCCCTCTGGGGCACGCTTGTCCAAACGTTAATTTGTGGGATCTTGATACAGATTGGGTACTTTGTTGTTGTCATGCTGCTAGTGTGGCGCTCAGTCTCCAAAGAATCGGAGACTCCGAAGTCACACATCGCGCGATGAGTCCGAAAGGGAGCCACTGCCGAGCCACTTAGTAAGTGAGGCGGGCCACTCTCCGCCTTTTTAGGCTCTGGCTGCTAGAGCAGGACGATCAGCAAGATGACACCCCACATCACGAAACAAAATATGACTGCAGCCTGTCTTATTCTGGCATCGGAGAGGCTTTCCATGAGGCGCCAGATGCGCGCAGGCCCCTTGCGGTGATCGTTATCGCGCGCCTGTGATCGACGAGCCATTCCAATCGACATCCCTGTTTCCCGCAGGACAGGCTCACCCTGAGCCCCGAATCTCTTGCTCAGATGTTTTGCCATTTGGCAATACGACTCAATTTCTTCCTTCAATTGAAGTTTACGACATGCAGCGGAATTGCGGCAGTCTGAGCATGGGCCGCGTGAGATTTCGTTTATTGCATCGAGGTTAGGAGTTGCGCCTTTGGCGAAGAGCGGGCTTGTGCCTGCCCCGAGCGGTGTGCCCTGGGCTCCGCGGGGGTCGATACTGAATTTGCAGACATTTAGTCAGACAATGTGGTATGGTATTTGTTACTGCCAATGCGCTGCCAGTCTCATCCCACGGGTTTGAAGGCTTATGCTCCGCGAAGTTGAAAAGCACCCGGATTCTGCCTTCACATTCGGCGATCCTCAGTGGGGAACGATTGATCTCGAAACACTCGTGGCGGCAGCGCAACGGCAGTTGAGGTTCGTCCTTACATGCGCGCTCGCAGGACTTGTGCTGGGGCTGGCGTATCTTTGGGCCGAGGTGCCCTTGTACGAGTCGACCGCCAGAATCCTGATCGACAAGAACCAGCCATCCGTCGTGACGAAGTTAACAGAGAGCGGAAACTCCGCACCGCTTGACCCGATGATGCTGAGTCAGGTCGAATTGTTGCGTTCCGACCGCATCGGGCTAAAGGTCGTTGACAGCCTCGGTCTTGCTACCGATCGCTCTTTCTTGTCAGCGCCATATTCATTGCTCAACAGTCTCACGGGATCGGTCGCTCGGTGGCCATTCATCGGCAGTTCCGAAGCAAGTGGAGCGCCGGTGAAATCGAGTGCCGCGCGAGGACCCGATCCTCGATGGCAGGCATTTGGGATTCTGGCTGAGAATATAACGGTAGAGCGTGTAGGGGATTCTTACATTCTGCAAGTCCAATTTCGGTCGCCTAGCGCCGAAATGGCGCAAAAAATAGCCAGTAAGTATGCAGAAATCTATATCTCTGACCAAGTCGGAGCCAAAGACGAGTCGATTATCCGAGCTCGCAGCGCTCTGGCGGAAGAGCTCGAGACGGTGCGGAAGCGATCAGTCGATGCCGAGCTCGCAATCCACAGGTTCCGAACAGACAATACGCTGACCAAGGAAACGCTGGTTACCTTGCGCCAACTCGAACTTGAGGCGTCCTCTCTCAAGTCGCAATATGAACAGGTTCTGCAGCAGTACCAAGCAAGTCTGCAAAACATTTCGATGGCGTTGACGGAGGCGCGGACCATCTCGGAGGCACCATACCCCGGCGGACCGAGTTCTCCGAACAGGAGTCTCACATTGGCGTTCTGCGTCGTGGTCGCCGGCATCGTTGGCGCCGGTGTGGGCGGAATTCGGGAGTACCGTGAGCGCTTTTTCCGCACGACGGCTCAAGTGCGCGATGAGCTCGGACTTCAGACGCTCGGAATGATCCCTTTGCTGGACGGGAAGCCAATTCGCCGAAACAAGCACGATCGTGCTGCCGGAGAGCCGTCATTCATCGAGGTGGGGAACAGCGCTTTCAACTGGGTAGAGCAACATCCGCGCTCGGAATTCGCTGAAGTGATGCGAACGGTGAAAGTCGCTGTTGACGTCGAGTTACCAAGGAAGAGCACCAAGGCGCTCGGCATCGTTTCTTGCCTCCCGGGAGAAGGGAAGTCTCTGGTCGCTGCTAATTTAGCGATGGTTCTTGCTATGCAGCGTTGTAAGACGTTGTTGATCGATGCCGATATCCACAATCCTGGCTTGTCCCCCATGTTAGCCAACGGCTGGGAACGAGGCCTGGCCAACTTGTTGGCTGGAGAATTCAATCCGAGAGACTTGCTGGCGCATCAGTCATTGCCATTGAGGTTCCTGCCCGGCGTGAACCAGAGCCAACAAAAGCTCGCAAACACCGTGCAGCCTATCGAGAAAATGGGCGACTTTCTGCTCAAGGTGGGCCCTATGTTCAATTACGTCGTCGTTGATTTGCCCCCGTTGGCTCCAGTCGCGGACGTGAGGTCCTTTGTCCAGCACCTCGACGGCCTTATTCTGGTTGTTGAATGGGGTGTGACGGCTCGTACATTTGTGCGCGAAATTCTCAACAACAACCCGATCCTGGCCGATAAATGCATCGGCGTTCTGCTCAACAAGGTCGATATCAAAAGAATCAAGCGGTACCAAAAGTTCGGCAGCGCCGAATTTTACAGTGAACGCTATAGTCAGTATTACCAGGCCTAGTTGTGGAGCAGGCAGCCCGCCTACAGTATCCCCTCATATCGGCTAAAGGCGAGGCGGGCGGCCTTGGGAGTTCTTGACCCATGATATCTCAGCCTCCGCACGGCATCATCCTGATGACGTGCGAATATCATCCATTTCCTGGTGGCATCGGAACATACGCCGGACGGTTGGTCGACATCGTTCGTGCTGGTGGCCACGCTGCGACCGTCATAGCGCCTGCCTATCCTGACCTTCCTGCCGTTCCCCAGGAGCCGGATACCCATCGCATTCTGCGGCATCATCGGATTTCTCCATTCGGGGCGCTGCGGGCGCTTTCTATTCTGCGCAACGTTCCGAAGGACAGGTTGTTTTTGGCCGCCGACATACGCAGTGTACTAGTGACATTTGTGCTACGACCGTTCCATCGCAGAGGGTATCGAGCGATGATTCATGGCAGCGAAGTCAGCAAATTCAGGACCGGTTCTATCCTTTTTCGGTTTGTACGCCGCGCCTACGAAGGAGCAGAGGTCGTTTTCGCCAACTCACATGCGACGCTGCGGATCTTTTCCGAAAGTTTTGGAATGCCCCGGAAGGGTGTCGTCACCTATCTCGGCGTGGATCCCATGTGGTTTCAGCCAATCCATGGGAATTTTGAACACCCGCAACTTGCAGCTGTACCACAAGCTGCAAGCGTCATTTGCGCAGTCGGACGTGTCGAGCCTCGGAAGGGCCAGTTGGAAACTGTCCGGGCTATCGCGAGCGCGCGCGATGAATACGGATTAGACAATCCGATCTTTGTGATGGCTGGACGGGCCGAAGATCAGGCCTATGCCTCAAAGATATTGGATGAAGCGGCACGAGCTCGTGTTCCAGTGATCGCTACCGGTAGGCTGTCCGACGACGACTTAAAGCGCTTGTACCGCCGTGCGGCGTGCCACACATTGTTCGCACGAGAGCTACAGGGAAAGATCGAGGGCTTCGGGCTAGTGTTGGTTGAGGCCGGTGCGCAAGGGTGTCCTTCGATAGCGACGACCGTCGGCGGCATACCCGAGGTCATGGGCTCCACTGGTGTGCTGGTGCCCCCGGAGGACGTGAACGCGATGGCCCGCGCGATAGCAACCTATGTGGCCAATGCAGACCTGCGTGAACGCGACGGTGCTCTTGCCAAAACACGGGCAAGCACCTTCGACTGGGCAACCTGTGCAGGCGCGACGTTTCCGGAGCTGAAATGGGGCTGAGCGCGAGGCCAAAGTAGCTGCTCAGCTTTTCCGGAGTCGGGAACCAATGAATATCGCCGAACGATGAAGGGATTGTTGAAGCAACCACGGAAGTCCGCCCGGTATTGTCATCGGCCGGAGAGCTCGTGATCCTTGAGCGATTGAGAGACTTGGCGACCGCCGAGAGCTCTGATTTCGCCTCCGTTATGGTCCTGCCGTCGCGGTACAGAATAATCGCTACGGAAGGATTGCAGGGCTGCCGCCTCAGATGCTCGAACTCTCGGCATTCCGCCAGCATTAAGAGCCGTCAGCAAAGTCTTTGCGCAAGGCGCGGTAGAACAATAGCTTGGCTGCACGGCGCACCTGCGGATCCATGCCCCTCGGCAGGGCGCAAAGAAAAAAGTAAACGTACACCCGCCATGACAATGGATCGTGCCACATCGCGCGAATGAGCAAGCGCGCTCCGCGTTTCATTTCGCCTTGAGCTACGCAATCATTGCCCGCCTTTGCGTACAAACGCGCGTTGCGCCGCCGCGCGAGGTGCGTAAGTTCCCGCCGTCGCATAGCCCATTCTCGCGTGAGGCCTTCGCCTATCGGCAGAAGCGTGTCGAGTCTGCGGGTTATGTTCGAGCCATGGCGCCGTTTATAGACGAGTGCTCCGGCCACATGTTGAAATGTCCATCGCTCGGCTGCGCGCAAACAAAACTCTGTATCCTCTCCAGCCCTGAATGCCTCGTTGAATACCCCGATGTCTTCGACCATCTCCCGCCGCATAACCATACTGGAAGGAATAATCGGCCCATCAAGCAGAAAATATGTCGGCAGCGTATCGCATTGGTCCGCGCGATAGCGGCGCACGGCGACGTGTAGAGCATCGGACAGATCCGGAGCGGAAAAATCGACAAAATCGCCATAGACAAGACCTGCCTTGCAGCCATTGCCCAAGACGGCTAATTGACGCTCAAGCTTGTCCTCGGCCCAGAAGTCATCGCCGTCGAGAATTGCAATGAGATCGCCGGCAGCATGTCTGATGGCAAGATTCCTCGCCGATGAAAGCCCGATACCCGCCGTCGTCAGGACATGTACGCGCGGCTCCCTGCGACCCAGCGATGCAATCACTTCCGACGAGCCGTCCATCGAGCCATCATTGACAATTATGATCTCTTTGATGTGGCTCGACGCGGTCTGATTGATCACGCTTTCCACTGCCTGCACGATGAAGCGTTCTTCATTGTGGCATGTCATGATAACCGAAACACTCATCTCGTGTTTCCTGGCAAGGGGTTCCCGAGAAATCGAGGATGTCTCATGCTCCTGGGGGGGCTCCTCCGCATCCTGTGTAATGATAGGCAAAGCCCGTGCCGCGTCAATTCAGGCAGGAGCGAGACAAGACTCAGCGTGACGAAAGCTCGTGTGCCGGAGGCTTCTGTTCCAACGTAAAAGGCACAAGGAAAAAGGAGCACGAGGGGCAGAAGCCGTGCCTGGGCCGCTCCGATCAATCCGTGAAAAAGCGCCCAGCTTAGAGTACGGCTTAAGCGAAACCATGCAGCAATCCATATGAGAACATAGAGGCTGAGCCCAATGATGCCGTTCTCGGTGAGGATACGTTGAAACTCGCCATGTATCCCAAGCCGCAACTCGTCAGGAAGTCCACTGAAATCCGTCTCGATAATATTCCTGAATTGGTTCGTACCCACGCCCATCAGGGGATGTTCGGAGATGAGTTGTCTGGATAGATTGAAAGCAAACGCGCGCTGGACATTGCTCGGCGTGTCTCCAGGGGCATATTTCCCCTTCGCCGCCAGGTATTCGTGTTGACCCATGCTCAGCGGATTGAGGATGGTCTGCAACTGCTTTCCGACATATGAGTTTTCCACTGTGGTCGCCAGCACGAAAAGACCCGCGAAACCGACGGCGATCGCTGGCACCATCGCAGCGAGCCGTCCGCGCATCAGAAGCGCGGCGGTCAGAAAGAGATAGATCAAAAACGCCTTGCGTTCCCCAGATAGCACGAGCAGGGGAAGTATCCCCGCCCATACAAACCAAAGGGTGCGCCGCTTGCCCCGGTTGACGAAGAGGAGGAGCCCTGCCAGCGCAATTGGAAGGAAGGTGAACGCGAGCCTCGGATCGACCAGTTGCTTCCAACCGACCAAGTAGCCATGGACGACATGCCAGGTGATCGTATAGGCGAGGATCAGCACCATGCCGAAAAGCAAAATGTTGACGGCCTTGTGCGTGTCGACCCGGCTGGCCTCCTGTGCCAAGGCGAACGCAAAGGCACCCACAGCGGACATCTGTAACAGCTCGCGCAGGCCGTTCTCTGCGTCCACGCTGAAGGCCGAGACCATGTGCCAGCCCAAGAAGGGCAGGAGCAGTAGAAAACCGGCTGAAAAAGCCAACTCTCGCCAACGCCCCGTCGCCAGCCCAAGAAAGAGCATCAGCAATGCGATCAGCTCGAACGGACGCAGCAATACAAGACCCGTCTCGAGCCTGATTGGCAGGAAGAGGCTCAGTACCGCGAATGTGAGAAGATAACGCATCACAGCTCTCTCGCGGGGGCGATCTTCTTTAGCATGTTCTCCTCCCCGGAAACAGAACTTATTGGATGTATCAATGCTAGCCCGCGGAGAAACACTTCCAGCGATGACCTCATCGTTCCGCTCGCATATCCAAGAGTTTCCGCCTGCTGGGAAAACTCATCCGCCTCGGCTGCGGGGGGGCTTACTGGTGGCAGAGCTCATCAGCAGTCCGACGAGAGTGATGACGCTTGCTGGCGTCGCGCAATCGATACGTTCTAGCCGACGGTCTCGCTCTCCGGGGTCCAGGCTTCTGGCTCGTCGAGCACAGAGACCGCGCGAACATGGCAGCGAATCTTATGCCCGACATCCCGCGAGCTGAGCTCATAGCTTGTGCCGGTTTCGCCCACGATCGGAACGCCGTCACGATACCATAGACACTCTATTTGCGACGCAATAACGTTCGGTACGACGGTCAGCGCCTGGCCCGGTGAAGCCCGGCCCGAGAAGGCCGGCAATGCGCTGAAGCCCGTCGGGACCCTAGCCAAATCCGTTTCCGTCTGCCGGACCCTTATATAGTCAATCACCATGTCATACGTCTGCGACGGGTCCGGTTGAGCGCGCCCCTTTTTGTCATCGTAAGCGAAATCCACCATGATGTATTTTTTCGCTGCGAGTTCCGGTGTCGTCGGAACGCGCGCCACTTCATAGCCGTCGATCACGAAATAAGTATAATCATCTTCGATCTGCGCGTACCAAGTATGAAATTCGCCATCGTATACGTCGATCATGCTGGGAAAACCACTTGATGGATCGACTTGATAGCCGGCGATTTTCCGGCGCACGTCACGTGGCGTGATATGTGGATCTGCATAGCCGAGTCTGGGTTTGTGCACGTGCTGGCTGATGTTGATATAGGCCCCATTGAGACCGTCATATTCCCAAAAGTCCGTCTCAAGACGATTGCGCGTCCGCCAGAATAGATGCTCCTTCCCATACGCCCAGAAAGCAGGGAAAAATCCAGGGCGGGGCGCTGCGATCTTCGGCAGTCTGGCACGGATCTCAAAGATCCCCTTTCCCCAACACCGCCCCTGGCCATTGTTGTTCACGGAAGAGAAGGCACCTGTTCTCCAATGGCGGCCCTTTTGCAAGAGCCGGAGCGCCAGCGTGTGGCTGGTGGCGTCGTGCACGTATGAGGAGGGCGTCGCCGAGATCCGCTGGGTAATGGCGTCAACACCGACGGTCGTCAGATGAGTCGGCGCATACCAGATGCTGCCTTGCGCGCCTTTAGAATCATCGACTATCGTGTTAGAAACGAAGTCGTCAAAAAAAACCGTTGTGTAACCGTGGATCGGGGGCGCCGCCTCACCACGATGAGCATATCGCTCATTTCCGATGGCCGCCCAGGACGCCCACGAGACTGAATCGAACTCATAACGTGCGGGTTCGTCGTTCGCATCCACGGCTGAAGGAGGGCTCTGGCGATAGGGATGATCGTCGGGCAGGGCGGATTGCCGGCCGACGCGCCACATGCCCCATCCCATCAGCATGTCGATCTGGGAGTCATTTAGTTCGCTTTGTCCGATGATGACGCAGTCGATCGCGACATCGGCCCTCATCGGATTGTTCACATCGCCCATGAAGCTCTGCGATTTCATCCGGCTGGGTGCCAATGCATAAATCGTCTGGCCGGCCGTCTTGACCCCATTCACCACGGCCTGCATCACGAATCCGCGGCGGTACCCGACGATGACATTCCAATCGCCAAAATCCGTCGAGCATAGCCCTTCCTCGCTCTTGAGCTTGCCGTCGTGGAGCCGCGAAACGAATGTGCCGGCCGAGGGCTTGAAACAGACCTCGGGCTGGCGATGCACCGGGCCACCCTCCGCGCCATTGACGCAAAGAACGGAAACGTTATTCGCGCTGGCGTTGACTGCCGAATTGCACCGGGCGATCACCAACCACCAGCGGTGAAGATACGGGGCATCGTTATCGGCGGGCCAAGTCAATGCCTGTTTCGTGCCCTTCTTGAAGAGAACGCCGCCATTATTCGGAAGCTTTGTCGGGCGCAGGGAGGGCTCGGCTTGCATCGCAGACACCGGCTTCACGCCGCCCGATTGCCACGAGGAGACTTCGCCTGCGGCCAGATCCGCCTGAAACCAGGATTTCACAATCATTTCCGGGAACAGACCAGGATGCCAGGAGTGAGCTTTCGGCTGCGAGCCTTGCGCCGGACCGGCGGCTCGAGCATCCCGTCCTGGGCGACCGGCGGCCGCCAGTACAAGGGCGGCGCATGCGGCCCGCGCCAGGTCCCGGCGAGAAAGGCGGTTGGTCATTGTCGTGTGCCAATAATTGCTGGTTTCGGGGTGAGACTCCGCATGGACACCCGTTACTTACTATCGCGCTTCTCCTCACAAGCTCCGCAGTATATCATAGGTTTCGGTTTAGCCTTTCAACGACAGCCAGGGAAAGTGTGTCACGCCTGATGCTATAACGGAGAAAGCAGATGCAGACCGCCGACAGGATCGGTGCTTCGCCTCTCACTAGGTCGGGCAAGGCTCTTCCGCCCAATGCGCTTCTATTGAATTGCTTTGGCCGAGGTGGGTCAAGCATTGTCTGGAATATCATCGGCAGTTCGCCGGATGTGTTGATGCCCAAGTACGAATGGCATGTGGGAGTGTTCGGACGTTTCTATAAGCTGCGCAAGGCTGCGTGCCGTATTGGCGGGGCCGTCAACTGGGCATCTGTTCCCGTCTTTTGGCGTCATATGCGCGCAGCGACTGCCGAGACCGTCCTCCCCGGGGAGCGCAACGAAAAGGCCCAAGCACGCTACGTCGTTTTGAAGGTGATGGATTACTACATCGCATTCGACGACGCGATTGCGCGCGGCTTTATGGAAGCGCGGAACCTTGTGCTTACGCGGCATCCATTACCGATGTGCGAAGGGCTGACACGCAGCGGTCTCAGCGAGGCAAGCGCGATCAAATGGTACAATGATGTGACTAGCCTGATGTTCAAAGCTTCGAGGAAGCGTGATGCGCTATCGCTTCGATTCGAGGACTTGATCCAATCACCGGATGCGTTTGTCAGAAGCCTTTACGACGCGCTCGGCATAGCGGCAGCGGAGGACGGAAAGATCAGGTTTAAGGTTAAATCATTTGGGACGGCGCGAAAGGCAAACGCAGACGCCGCAACTGGCGAAAAGCTGCGGATAAAATTGGACGAAGCATCCGATTACATCGCACCAGACGTCAACACCCGAGCGGTTGCCCGCCTCGATCGTTCAGCACGACAGCGGATTTGGGAAGGCACCCGCGCAACCGCGGAATTGTTCGATTATGGAGGTGATAATTTCTGACTTCGTGCGGTTAACGGCGTTTGCCGCCTGGCCCGGAACAGGCACGGGATAGGTATAGACAAGTTTCACGGTACTCAGTGCGTAGCGCCCGCTCGAGCACAGAGGAGCAGCGGTTCACCGCGCGCAAGTTCGAATTCCAATGAGTGAAAACGGCAATCGCCTCCTCGTCAAGGAGGCCGACCGTCTCAGGACCGCCGACTGTGTCTCCAATCCCCGTACTTATACGATGTGATTGATTGCGCACCCCAAATCGTCGGATGCTCAGTCTGAGAGGCGCCGAGTGTGCAGGTGCCCTGGGCTATGCAACCCTAATCCATTTAATGTTCTTGGATGTTAGAGTTTGCAAGACTTCCGCACCATGTTTTCCGAAGAGTAGCGACGCTCTCAGATAGACAGTGACAACGGACAATGTACCTATAACGAGAAGCCCGGTCGCGAGTACAAGATAGTCAGGCGATCCGGCAAGCAGCATTTTGACCGCCGAGCCGGTGGCGAACACCACAGCGGCGAATGCGACAGGCGGCACATGGACGAGCGCGAAATCCAGAGCTGATAATCCCGTTATCCGACTAGTTATCGCCGCATAAAGGAAAAAACTCGTCGCAATAGCGCCGGATACTGAAAAGGCTACTGCGTTCACGCCGTAGGGCGCCGAGAACAACGCGAATGAAGCGACAAGCGTCATGTAAATGATCTGCATGGAGGCCATTCGGTAACTTTGGCCCGTCGCAAGCGTCACGGCTGCGCACACTCTGTAACCCACGCGGAAATAAATTACTGCAGAGAATATGATAATGGGAGCTACGGCATCCGTCCATTTCTGGCCGAGGATTGTCAGAACAATCTCTTTTGCGAAACAGCATAGAAATGCGCTAGTCGGTAGAGCAAGCGCCGCCGTCAAAGCATACCCCTTGAGCTGAGCGCCGCATAGCCTAGCCTTGTCGTGATGAACCTTCGACAGGAGCGGAAAAATCACGCTCTTGTTCAGATTGCCGAACAGATTTGCTGGCATAGCAATCAGATAATACGCTCGCGAGTAAATGCCCAGCTCTGCAGTGCCGATCAACCGCGCGACTATAATATTATCGATATATTTGGCGGTGACGGATGATATACCAGCCAGCGAATAGCCCAGGCTCTGTCTGCGGATATCGCGATAGGACTGCATGTCGAAACTGGGCCTCACGAGATAGTCCCTGGCGATGAAGAAATAGATGCTGGCCAGGATCGATGCCTCGGCCATATACGCGACCACCAAGGCCCAATAGCTGAGTCCAAAATAGGCAAGCGGAATGGCTAGGCCGACATGGGAAGCAATCCAAGCGACCAGACTCGCTATGGACGATATTTTGAATTTCAGGTGCCGCGACAAAATAGCCTCGGCGGTCAAATTGAACGCGTTCGCGACCATCATCACCGCAAGGAGGCGCGAAATGAGGACCAATTCCGGTACATGAAGAAAATCGGCAATCTGCGGTGCAAACACCCATTGAAGCAAGCCGAGAATGGCAGCGATTATCATGGACAAGAAAACTACGGTTCCGATATGGCGCTCGTCGACGTCCCGTCGCTGGACCAGGACTTGCGACATGCCGAGATTGGCAATGTTATTGCCGACGGCTGCGATGATCAGCGCAACGCCGGCAACGCCGTACTCCTGGGGGGAAAGCAGGCGCGCGAGAACGGCCGTGACCAGGACATTCAAAAAGGTTCGGGCCAGCAATGTGGCACCCGACCACGAGAGGCCGTTGGCTGCCCTTCGTGTCAGGTTTTTATGTCTAGTTACCTCGTCCAAGTTGACCTGCTCCGGACTCTCCAATTGGATCGCCACGCTTCAGTGCATGCAAGCGTGCTCCAACCTCATGAGCTATTTTCTCGCCCACGCCTCGCGGGCCTCTCTCCGGCATCAATAGTCATCATTGCTTAGGCCGGCTTTTGGGTTGCTCCTTAATAACCTATCGCCTCACGATCTGGATGGCAGTGTCCCACAAGAGTGGCATACAACCTCATTTGCCGTGTTGCGACGCTTTCCATGCTGAATCGCGCATTGACTGTTTGTACTGCGCGCCGCGCCATCTCATCGCGCTCGGCTTCCGATAGGCTGAGCGTGCGAAGAAGAAGTCCGCAATACTCCGCATGCGAGCGAGCCAAGAAGCCGCTGCGCTCATGCTCCACGACGTCGGACGCACCGCTGACGTCGGTGATGATCGGGACCACGCCGCAACTCATGGCCTCGAGCAGTGCGTTTGACATGCCTTCCGTAATCGAAGTGGAAAGATAGAAATCAGCCTCCCGCAGAAAGGGAAAGACATCTTCGACCGCGCCGGCGAAAGTGACCCTGCTGGAAAGGCCCAACCGGGCCGCCTGCTCCTCGAGGGTGGCGCGGCACTGGCCATCGCCCAGGATGGTGAGTTGCGCCTTTGCGTCGGCGGGAAGTGCCGCGAACGCATCGATCATGTGCTCGATGCATTTTTCAGGATCGAGACGGCCAAGGCAGATAAAGCGTCGGCTGCCATCGGCGCTCGGCTCGCAGCGCGGCTTGCGGGGCAGATCGATCCCATTCGGAATCATATGAATGCGATCCGCGCCGATCCCATGTCTCTTCAGATCACCAGCGATTTGGCGGCTATTGGCGATGAAGGCCGTGATGTGACGTTTAATCAAGGCGGACGCCCAGCGACCGATGATTTTCTTTTCGCGCACAGAGTCGAGATCGAAATACCGTCCGCCCCGGCCCAATTTTGCGAGAACCGGTTTGCGCAAGAGGGCTCCTGCCAATGCCGCCGGAACAGCGTGAAGTCGGGCATGGATGATATGTACGACATCGAATTCGTCGCGACGGCGCAGCATCCAGATCACGACCTGGACACACCACGACAGGAACGACAGCATATGCCGCCCGCCCAAATACGGAGCCGCGCGCAAACGAAGGCGATGGATGGGCACCCCGTCGATGGCGGACCGTTTCGGGGTCGAGTGCGACAGTCTGGGTGCCAGAATGGTTGCGGAAACGCCGCTTTCAACCAGCACCCGAGCAAATCGCCGCGCCTGTTGTTCGCCGCCGCCATATGACTCAGGAAAATAGGTTGGGAGCACGAGCAGAACACGTATGCTGGGAAGAGCTTCGGCTCGCGGGGTCTTCATCGGATAAGCGGAGGCAACTTCTGCTGCAATCATGTCAATCCGCCGGATAGAGTGCCTGGAGCCAAGGCGGCCACCAAGATTACAACCCCGTCCCATGTGCAAAAAGAAGATGCCTTCTTCGGCATCTTACCGCCTTCCAGCGCATCGATCCCCTTGTCGTCTAGATCGACGCACTCCACCTCATCCCCGAAATCGGCAAAGTATGCACCGCCAACCAATCCGGCAAGCTGCCCGATCACCGTCAAACGCATAGGCTGCACCCGTTCACCGCGGAAGCGCCACATTTCGGACAGGAGGTGTTGTTGATACTCTCTTGCTTGCCCGATGCTGGCCAAGAGCCTCGCGGTAAATGGCATCGGTCCGCTTGCCCATCAGCTTGACGTCCCAACTCGAAAGATCCGTCGCCGCGGCGGCACCTTGGGCGAGGCAGGCCAGCATTGCACGATCCTCCAGGAGGGCGGCAATGGCGTCGGCCATGGCTGCCAAATCATCCGCGGGTGTAATCACGCCGTTGATACCAGGGCGGAGCACTTCGCGAAGACCTGGCAGATCGCAAGCGACGCAGGGCTTGCCACCGGCGAGATATTGCATGACCACGCGGGGCAATCCCTCCCGCATGGAACAGAGCAGGCAGAGATCCGCGAGCGCGATCAGCCGCTCGGGGTCGTCCCGATAACCGGTAAAGACCACTTGTCGCTCGAGCCCAAGCCGCTTGGCCTGCGTTTCCACGGCCGAGCGAAGCGGCCCGTCGCCCGCGAGCACAAGCACCGCGTCGGGTAACCGGACGGCGACTTTGTTGAAAGCGTCCAGAAATTCCGTGTGTCGCTTGCGTGGCTCGAAAGCCGCAATCATCAAAAGCACGGAAGGGCGCGGTGCGTCCGGGGTCAAGCGCAACAAATTGCGCCAACCGTCGGGCGGACCGGCGTTGCGAAAACGATCGAGATCGAATCCGGAATGGACGACATAATGCTTGTCTGGATGTCCCACTCCTGCGCTCAAGCATAAGCCGCGGATGCCCTCGCTCACACTGATGAACGCGCTGGTGATCGGCGCTGCCAGCTTTTCCAAGGCGAGATAAGCAAGCCGCTCGGCGACGCCGACATTGACAAAAGGCACGATATGCACGCCATGAACGATCGCTGGAACGCCCGCCGCCCACGCGGCGAGACGCCCGAGAATGCCTGCCTTGCTGGTGTGCGTATGCACGATGTCGGCATTGAAGGCGCGGAATCTCCGGATGAGCGCCAACAATGCCCTCATGTCGGAGACAGGCGAAATGGACCGTGTCAGGCCCGGGACGCCAATGAGTTCCACCCGCGGGTCCACTTTAGCTATGATTTCCGGCTCGACCGTCTCGCCATGTAGCAGGACAACATCATGCCCCCCTTGCGCGGCCCAATTGCAGGAATGGACAGTATTCTCATCAGCACCGCCATTGATGAGACGGGTGATGACATGAGCGATACGCAGTCGACGCCCCAAGTCAATATTGCCTTCGGCATCCTGTAGTTTCATATCGCCGCACCGATCGCGCTAAATCCATCCGTTGGGTGCGTTCCAACGCCCAGCCGCGCTTTTGGTCCATGCGTCCCGATATCGGTGCTACTGCATTGGAGTGACATGCCACGCCTCGGTGGTGTATGCCGTATGGAGATGAACCCCGAATCCTAAGTGTGCCCCTTCCTTCTTGGGCCATGGCACATGCAGTCCGTAAGGAGGGTTATTCCAACGGCTTCCAGTCGATCAGATTCTAACTTGTTGGATTTAAACGTCTCTGAGAACTGCCGCTGTTACCCCGGGCACAGCGGAGTGATTATTTCGTGGTATACCTTGCACCAATACTTCTGCCTTATCGCGTTTTCGCGAAATCGGATCGGAACCAGACTCGTTCAAAAAAGTTAGTCGCGTTCACCCGTTCGCGCACAAGCCCGAGCGCCGAGCACCTCAGAGGAGCGCAGCATGACGACGGTTCTCCGGGTCGGGATATTTGGCTTTTACAGCTATCAGAATCTCGGCGACAACATCATGGCCTATCTTTTTTCCAAGTGTGTAAAAGATGAGGGGCATGATCCAATAGTCTATGCCAAGCAGCGCTCCGAAAAAATGGACTGGGGTTTTCAGATATGCTCTGATATCAAAGAATTTGTCGAGTCTGTCGATGTAATTATATTTGGTGGAGGCGGCTTACTTATCCCTAGGCCACAACCTTCTGAAGTTGTGAATGATTTCAACAATGACCTTGGCCTTATTCTGGAATACACTCAAGAAAAATTAATAAAGTTATTTGCCTTTTCCATAGGAGGCGCAGGAAAAGACGTCGATGAAATTGTACCCGTTGCGCGCCAAGAACTTATAAGACGCCTAGATTATGTAACACTGAGAAATCGCGAGGATCTAAAACTCCTCACTCAAGCGAACACCGAAGGCGAGTTCTTGGACGATGTCGTATGGACGACCTCCCGCAGAATTTCTGGAAGTAGACATGTCAAAGGGCGCTCGCGTCTACGTGTAGGGCTCAATATCTACCTTGGTTCGTCCCGTCGGTCTCGGCTGGCAAAACGCATACTGCAGATTGCAACACGAATTCGCAAAGATATAGATTTCATTTTCTATGAAATAAATCCAAAGAAAGATGGATATTTCGGAGCATTTTGCGCCAACCTGTCGCAAGACAATTGCAGCAGCAAAATTTTAACTGACGTGGAAGATGCGTGTGGCGAGGCGTCTTCGCTTGATCTGCTGATTACCACTCGACTGCACTTTGGCGTAATTGCAATGAGCTACGGCGTTCCATGTATTGCATATTCGGGAGCGGAGAAAACAAGACTCTTGTACGAGCGTATCAACAGATCCTCTTTTTTCTGGAGAATCGGGGATATTCATAAGCTGCTTTTTCTGTTTCTATTTCCAGGCGCCATACAAAAGATCTTACGCGACGGTAGCGAGGCTATTAACCCCGTGATTGTAGAAAATGCGATGCAACACTACACACGACTGTCGCAGTCGCTTGAAGGGGTAGTCGGAGCTTCTTCCCGCTCGGTGCATCATCTGCAATAAGGCTCTTTGCCGAGCGCATCGATCATGTCGCTCGGACGTTTTTCCGGATAGAGGCGGCCAAGGCAGATAGAGCGGAGGCTGCCATCGGCGTTCGGTTCGCGGCGCGGCTTGTCGGGCAGATCGGATCCAATTCGGAATTGGCTTCCAATCTTAGAGACGGGTCGCTGTTACCTTGGGCACAGCGGAGCAATTTTTTTCCGATACACTTATGTACTGGTGGTTCTGCGTTTGCGCGGAACCGGACTCGTTCAAAGAAGTCAAGGCAAGGCTCTAATGAACGGGATGCCTTACCCGTCACGGATGGGAGCCATGGGAGGGGGACCAGCAGCTTGCGGATCTTTCGCGTGCCCCAAAGCGACTTCTTGTCGTCTTAAATGTGTTCGCGGCGAAGGCCCGAAGGATTGTCAGTTTAAATGATAGTAGCGGTGTGACTCTACGATCAGCTTTGGTGAGGAAGGACAAAAATGGAAGTCCTCTCATATCTTAGAGCAACTCAGGAGCGGACCCAATCGTGCGGTGAGGCGGCCATCGCAGCCCTGCAATTGGTTCGGCTGTACGACGCAGCGGCTGCGCGACCGAATGGCACATTTCTAGAACTTGGGACGGATCGGGGACAGGCCACTAAAATGATTCTCGCTGCCTGCGAGAAGAACGGCGGGAACCTGGTCTCGGTCGATATCCGGGATTGCTCAAGTGCTGCAGTTAGCTGTCGCTGGACCTTTGTTCAGGCAGACTCCACAGATCGCAAGGCCATCCTAAACAAAGCGCCCATTCTGGAGGATGGGATCGATTTAGTCTATGTCGATAGTCTGCACACGCCAGAACACGTCTTGAACGAAGTGTATACGTGGTTCAGCCTGGTTCGAAAAGGAGGCACAATCTGCTTTGATGATATTGATCCGAACCCATATATGCGAGGGCGAAGGAAGGACAATCCCCAAATTGAGATTGCTAACCGAAGGATTTTTTATGCAGTTCAGAGCGTATTCTACGACAACTTAGACCAGCTTCAGATGACGGTAGACTTCGGTAGTACCGGCCTTGCGATGCTCAGGAAAACATCTGAGATTGGATCGGAACTCAAGCCGTTCCACCATTTGCCTGCAGAACGCAATAGTACGTTTCTGGCGAAGCTCAGCGTGCGGTTTGGAGAAAGATACTACGCGCACAAAGGCGATGGATCGGACTTTTTGACAGCGTGAAGCGCTTTACCCGTCCGGGATGGGAGCCATGGGAGGGGAGCTTGCGGGATATTTCGCGTGCCCCAACGCTACTTCTTGTCGATGTCCGCCGGCAGCTGGTTGAGGCGCGCGAGCCTGCATTCGATCAAGACCATTGTCTCTTCCCTGGTCGGCGGATCCTACGGGGATTGGAGTCGAGATGCATCACGTGCCGTGCGGGATGCCATCGGCAGCAAGCTCTATTCCGGAACTTCTGAGATACAGCGCAACATTATTGCTGGCTGGCTGGGGCTTTGATGACGGCTGTGGTCAGAACCTGTCCGTGAATAGGCGGCGTGTGCTGCCGCTGGGCCTGCCCTCAGTTCGCGAAGAAGGGCGACGCTCGATTTTGGTAAGGCAACCGGAGAGTGGTACTATCGCAAACCCATGGAGCCACCGGGGCGAGGGGGCTTTTGTCGTTCGACTTGTGTGCGTCCGCCCAGCCCGTGGTCTCCGAACTTGCGGCTCAGAGGCGAAGAGCCAGACCTGCGGTAACGCGTGAAAGATAGGCTTTGTGGATGCGGCTTCTCTATATACATTCTGCGCACATCCCGGCGCCGGCCGCCAATGCGGTACAGGTCGCAAAGATGTGCCATGCATTTCGGGTTGCCGGAGCGGAGGTCCTGCTAGCGCTTCCACGCGCCTCCATGAATTCACGGGATCATTATGAAAAGATCGGGCGCGAATACGGATTCGCTACCGAGTTCCCATTCCGTGTTCTCCCTGTACCCTTTTGGCCTGTGCCCGGCCGGGAGCTTTTTTTTGCTGTGCTGGCGCTGCTTGCTGCGGTCTGGCTGCGGCCGCAAGTCGTCTTTACACGCTCGGCTACTGTAGCGCTTGTTTCTGCCGGACTTTTCGGGTTCACGACCGTTTTTGAGCTGCACGACCCGATTGGCAGTTTGAGCAGACGTCAGCGTCAGCGCCTTGCCAAACTGATAGGCCTGGAGGCATTCCGTATGCTGGTCGTCACGTCGCAACGTCTGCGGGACGACAGCATCCGCCTCTTTCCTCAACATGCGGGAAAATTTTTCATCGCGCCCAATGGCGCGGATCCTGTTCCGCCGAATGTCGAGCCATGCAGCCTCAGCGGCACGTTCAAGGTTGGTTATGTCGGACACCTGTATAAGGGAAAAGGCATGGAGATAATAAGCGCTATTGCGCCTCGATGCGGCTGGGCGACATTTCACATCGTCGGGGGAACTCCAGGCGATATAGAGTATTGGACATCGAAGCTGGCCAAATGCCCGAACACAGTGTTTCACGGCTACGTTCCTCACGCCGCGACATATGCCTACTTGGCCGAAATGGACGTTGTCCTCGCACCCTATCTTAGAGATGTAGAGGGCCAGGGCGGCGGTCGAAATATCGCTGAGGGAATGTCGCCGCTCAAGCTCTTCGAATATATGGCGCATGGCAAACCCATAGTGTCCTCCGACCTGTCAGTTATACGAGAAGTTTTGAGGGATAGCGTCAACAGCGTTCTGGTGTCGCCAGACAACCCGTCCGACTGGGTCAAAGCTCTTCAGCGTCTGCGCGAAAACAAGGCGCTTCGGGATCAGATTGGTCAGCAGGCGAAGGCAGACTTTCTGTCCAGGTACAGCCGCATCGCACGCGCAACCAACATTCTAGAGGAAATCAAGAGCCGAATGCCGTCGAGCGGAAGCTCATAGGACTGCACAATTTCTCGTGTTGAAGGCGGCTGCGCCGCCCAGCAAGCCTGCTCTTCGTTCGCCGCAATGAGCCCGTGGTCCGTCCTGAAACGTTGAATGGCAAGATCCGACTGCCCCCGGCTTTTTGCTGAGGTTCCGTCCTGTGGTGCTCCGACCATCTCCCCGCGTCGCGTTGATTTTCGCATTTGAGCTAAATTTAGCCTGCGAGATGCGCCACTGTCCGGCGACTGAACCGGCGCGAACCCGATTGTGAGGCTTGATGTACTCGCTGGCGGCGGGATCGCCCGAAGCATCAGAATCAAAATTATCCGGTCAATCGGTTGGAAGATGGGATACATATATCCATTTGGCTTCCTGAGAAGCTGCTATACATCAATAGACATTACGATCCGAAAACATCACTAGAGCAGTCTTCCAAATTATCTTAATGTCGAGAAGCATGCTCCAGGATTTTATATACCAGAGGTCATGCTCAACGCGTTTTTCCATCCTCCAGAGTTCCTTCGTTTCCCCTCGAAAGCCATTGATCTGAGCCCAGCCTGTCAAACCGGGCTTTACATGATGGCGATAAGCATAGCTCGCAATGATCGCACTATAGGTATCATCATGAGCGATGGCGTGAGGTCGGGGCCCAACCAGGGACATCTCCCCGCGAAGCACGTTGAACAATTGCGGCAGCTCGTCGAAGTTTGAGCGGCGTAATATTCGGCCGAGTCGGGTGACCCGCGCATCATTACGCTGAGCCTGGCGAATTTGTTTACCGTTCTCCTGCACCGTCATCGATCGGAATTTATAAATATTGAACGGCCTGCCACCAAAACCTCGTCGCATCTGCCGGAACAGCACAGGGCGACCGTTCTCGAGCGCTATGGCACAAGCGACCAAGGCCATCAACGGACACACGAACAGCAGTGCCAGGGATGCAACTGCAATGTCGAACAACCGCTTGAGCAGGCGTTCGGCAGGCCTCAACGGCACACGCTGGACTTGGAAGGCTCGCTGCCAGCCGGTGTGCAGCGGGCTACCAGCCAGAATTCTATCTATGTAGGCGTCGGCGAAAAGATAAATCGGCAGCGGGAGGCGGGACATTTCCTCCAGGATGCGTTCGATCAACTTCCGCTGGTCCCAAGAGCAAAAGAGATAAACTGCCCCATACGAGCCATTACGGAACGCAGCTTGTGCAGCTGCGACGGCGGAATGCACCGATCGTGCTGCGATCGTGCCATCATCGTTCTCGATGTTCGAAACACCACAAACCGCGATGCCCTGTTGCCCAAGCTTGTTGATGATCCCCTGTTCCTTTCCCGGAACGCCAGAGTGAAACAGATAAACTGTGCGCAACACGAGTTTCTCAGCCACCAGAAGCCGTTTCAGCCCACGCGCTAGAACCGCGTGGCCAGGCAGCAGGATTGCGAATCCGACCGCAAACGCCAGCGTCAAGGAGCCGCGCGAGAACGTCGACGTCGTCTTCGTGAGAAAGGCGAGCCAGAGAATTGAAAAGAAAACAAACAGCCAGCCGCTAAAGAGTGTTTTGATCCTGCAGTGATCGTCCAGGATGCCACTAACCGTGTAGGCGCCCCTGGCAGTCATGAATGCGACCAGCAACAGGCCGGCGGTAACACTTAGGCAGATCGAATCCCAGACATCCGGCGGCCTCACCTCGAAGGCCCTATGATAGAGCTCAATTGACGCAAGAAGTATTGTCTGTCCAAGGAGGAAATCAGCAGTTGCGAGAAACACGCAAACTGCTCCCACGGGGAGCCGTAGCGGCTCTACGCTCCGCTTCCAGAGCGCACGCGACGCCTCGGTTGGTGCATGCCGCATAAGACGACCCCCCGAATCCTGTTGCATCCCTTCTCCTCTATGGGTCATGGCACACGCCATCCCATAAGGAAGGAGGGGGTTATCCCAACGGCTTCCAGTCGGTTAGATTTGATTTAAATGTCTCAGAGACATGTCGCTGTTACCCCGGGCACAGACGAGTCGCTATTTTATCGTATTCTAATGTGTTAATATTTTCTGCCTTGACGCGTTCGCGTGAGAACGGACTGGAGGTCGGACTCGTTCAAAACAGGTGGTCCAGGCAATGCTTTAGGGGGCTGGGGCGCTTACCCTATCAGGGAGAGGGAGCCATGACAGAGAATGGCGCTGAGGTTCGAGTCAAACAGCTGAACAACATACGCTTATTTCGGCAATTTGGACAAGATACTCTTAGTGAAATGGCGAAAGCAGCCATCCTACGGAGGGTTCCTAAGAATAAAGTCTTAACTCACCTTGGGGATATACCGCGTTATATTTACTATATAATTCGCGGAAAAGTGCGTCTTAGTGTCCCCCTCTCAGACGGCCGAGAATTCATCTTTTCCGATCTTGGTCCTGGTGACACTTTCGATTTGACTAGATTGTTCATCGCGCGACACAGTAACATGAACGCTGCGTCAGTCGTGGACAGCGACTTGCTCCAAATCGAAGCAGCTTTCATGGCTAGTGTCTTCGACAAGCACCCGGATCTCGCACTGAAAGTGATCCCGTACTTGTGCCAAGCAACGCACGACGCGCAAGAGCGAGTGATCCACAGTGCGTCGAATGCCCTATCCATTCGATTGGCGAGCACGGTCTTGCGATTGATTGAGACCCCGCACAGCACGGCTACCGTGAATGGAACTCAGAGAATCCACATTTCGCAGACCGACCTCGCGGCAATGATCCCGGCGTCTCGAGCGAAAGTGAATCGTTGCCTGAGAGAATGGGAACGGCGGTATCTGACCCAATACGACCGCGGCTCGCTGACGATTCTCAATCGCACCGCATTAGAGTCTGTTGCTCTTGGCTACTCGCGTTTGATCGTTCAATGATGCCTTGCCCGTGTGCTCGGCATCTCCACGCCATCCTCCGGGAACCTCGGATCGTTCGGTAAAGTCCTTTACGTCGGCGTCGTAGGTCGCCGCACTGGACACTGCCGGCGAGATGGCAACGCACTCGCGCAGCCCCGTGCGTCCCCACGGGCCCTCGGCTCCCGGTGGAATTGGTGCGTCGCCAGACCGGCCGGCGCAACCTCCTGGCCCAGATGCGGCTCGGCAGCTTGCGAAATGAGGCAGCTGAGGGTCGACTGTTTGCCCAAGCGGTCAGCTTGCTGCTGGAACGCGTCGGCAAAGAATTGTGGCTCGGCGTCAGGAGCCGCCCAGCCAGCTGCCGCAAGCGACTGGCAATCGCCGGCGCTTTTTTGTGCCGCCCGAGATTGGCCACGCAGAGAGCACCGCCATTCTTTTGCTGTGCGCGATGCGACTTTGCTGTTGGGGAATCCGGGATTATTATCGGCTCCGCCCATGTACATCACGTCGGTGGAAAAAATGGGTCTGCAAGCCTTCAGAGGTTCGATTGCGAAATCACAGCCGCCCGCCGGCTTGAGTCCTGCCCTGCAGGCGCTGTGGTGGGATGCAAAGGGCGATTGGGATAAGGCGCACGAGCGTGCGCAACTGCGCGACGATACGGCTTGTATGCGCGTGCATGCCTACCTGCATCGCAAGGAAGGCGATCAATCCAATGCGGAGTATTGGTATCGTCGCTGCGACGCCGCGCCGTCGACGTTGACGCTTGATGAGGAATGGCAAGAGTTGGCGCGGGAACTTTTGCGGCAAAGCTGACGCCTTCGGCACGCCAAGTCCAATTGCGGGCCGCGGTTGCGTCGTCGTAACGCAGGTTTCCCACGATGCTACCGCCTATCGACGATTCTGGGCTTGCAGGCCTAGGCGAGGGCAGGGGCTGCACTAGCTCCTGACTTTGATCAGCAAGCGGCACGGCGAGCCCGCCATCTCCGCAGTGGCGCGAAAAGGATATTTGGATCGCTCGCTGTGCAAATTGAAACGCGCGATGTGAGGAGTTCGCCATGTTTCGTAGGATTGCGTCGGCGCTGTTCGCCGCGCTGCTCTGCTCGGTGGCCGCGCGTGCCGCCTCAGAGGAGGTCCGCTACTATCCCGTTCCGGAGGGCGCCGGCCCGCACGATGTCGCTCCGGCGCCGGATGGCTCCGTATGGTACACCGCCCAGGCACAGGGCGCGCTTGGGCGACTCGATCCTGATACAGGCGCCGTCAAGCACATCACCCTTGGCGACGGTTCGGCGCCGCACGGCGTGATCGTCGGTCCCGACGGCGCCGCTTGGGTGACCGACGGCGGCCTCAGCGCCATCGTGCGCGTTGATGCCGAAACGGAAGCGGTGAAGGCCTTTCCGCTCCCCGAGGGGCACGGCTACGCGAACCTCAACACCGCTTCCTTCGACAAACACGGGAGGCTCTGGTTCACCGGGCAGGAGGGCATCTACGGCAGGCTCGATCCGGCGAGCGGCAAGGTCGAGGTCTGGAACGCTCCGCGCGGTCGCGGCGCCTACGGGATCACAACCACGCCGTCCGGTGAGGTCTACTACGCCTCGCTCGCCGGCAACCATATCGCCAGGATCGATGTTTCGACCGGCGAGGCTTCCCCGATCGACCCGCCGACCGCGGATCAGGGCGCCCGCCGCGTCTGGTCGGATTCCAAAGGCCGCATCTGGGTCAGCCAATGGAACGCCGGCCAGGTTAGCGTCTTCGATCCGGCCGCAAATGATTGGCGCAGCTGGAAGCTGCCCGGAGATGAGCCCCAGGCCTATGCCGTCTATGTCGATGAACGCGACAAGGTCTGGCTCACCGATTTCAGCGCGAACGCCATCGTCCGCTTCGACCCGGAAACGCAGACCTTCGCGAGCTTCCCGTCCGACCGCGACAACGCCAACGTGCGCCAGCTCAACGGGCGCTCCGGCGAGGTATGGGGTGCGGAGTCCGGTACCGACCGCCTTGTCTTGATCGAGACCGAAACGGGCGAATAAAGCAAAAGAGGTCTAATGCATGTCGCGCAAAAGCATGCCCTCGGGCTTGAACCGAGGGTGTGCAGCGGTTTTGCGATAACGACATGCATAAAAACAACAACCTAAAGCGCGTCGCATGAGGCCCGGCCAAACGCGACGCGCTTTAGCCAACGACGAAGGGCAATTTGCGCGAAGAGACCGCATGTCAGCGACTGTCTTTGACATCGCGTCGGCAGATGCCGCTCTACACGAAGAGAGAATCGCTGTTCGAGATGCTTGCGACGAGGACACCGTTTAGCGAAAGCGTGTCACTGTCGGAGAAGACGATCAGCGTGTCGCTCCCGACCTGCCGGAGTTCGCTATATCTTTGGTATCCTGAAATCTCCAGGAGATCATCGCCGGAAAGGTCGAAGTCGGCGATGGTGTCGTGGCCATGGCCGGCGGCGAAGACGAAGCTGTCGTTTCCCGTTCCGCCGGTGAGGATATCGGTGCCAAGACCACCGACGAGCCGGTCCGACCCGCCGCGGCCGTCCAGCCGATCTGCGCCGCCGAGGCCTTCGAGCGTGTTGGCTGCGCCGTTGCCGACCATGGTGTTGGCGAGTTCGTTGCCTTTTGCCGCCAGATTGGCAGCCGACCTCAGGAAGAGGTTTTCGACGTTGTCGGCCAGGGTCCAGTTTATATAAGCGTGCGTCTCGTCGAAGCCGCCATTGTTCTCTTCGATGGTTTTGTCACCGGCATTGTCGACATGGAAGACGTCATCACCCGCGCCGCCGACAAGCGTGTCGGCGCCCGCTTTTCCGTTCAAGATATCGCTGCCGCCCATTCCATAAATGACGTCCGCACCGGGACCGCCGGTAAGCGTATTGTTGCCGTCGTTGCCTACGATTGACCCCGGCGGCGGCTCGTCGAGTGGATCGATCCAGACGAAATCCGCACTGCTCAAGGAGGCGCTGGTCACGCCTTTGAGGAGAACAGTGTCACTGTCGGAGAAGACGACCAGCGTGTCGCTCCCGACCTGCCGGAGTTCGCTATATCTTTGGTATCCTGAAATCTCCAGGAGATCATCGCCGGAAAGGTCGAAGTCGGTGACGGTGTCGTGGCCATGACCGGCGGCGAAGACGAAGCTGTCGTTTCCCGTTCCACCGATGAGGATATCGGCGCCAAGACCAGCGACGAGCCGGTCCGACCCGCCGCGGCCGTCCAGCCGATCTGCGCCGCCGAGGCCTTCGAGCGTGTTCGCTGCGCCGTTGCCCACCATGGTGTTGGCGAGTTCGTTGCCTTTTCCCGCCAGATTGGCAGACGACCTCAGGAAGAGGTTTTCGACGTTGTCGGCCAGGGTCCAGTTTGTATAAGCATGCGTCTCGTCGACGCCGCCATTGGTCGCCTCGATGGTTTTGTCACCGGCATTGTCGACATAGTAGACGTCATTACCCGTGCCGCCGACAAGCGTGTCGGCGCCGACCCCGCCGATGAGTTGGTCGGAGCCGCCGCGGCCCTCCAGCAAATCATCGCCAGCCAGCCCATCCAGCACATTGGCTCCCTCGTTTCCGCCGAGTTGGTCGGCAAAGGAAGAGCCTGTAAGATTTTCGATGCTGGTGAAGGTGTCGCGGTCGCTTCCGATACCGGTCCCGTCCAGGCCGAGATGTTGTTCCAGGGCGGCCATCCAATGTGAGGCGATTTTTGCATAGCCCCCGGCAGTCGGATGCAGCCCGCTGTCAAGCGGCGGCGCGGTGATGTCATCCGGTGTCAGATCACGCATGTCGACAAAGGCGATCTTGTGCCCCTGGGCGGCCAGTTCAGAGATCAGACCGGGCATTGCATCATTATACGCATCGACACGGTCTGCACGCGCTTGCGACTGTTGGCCGACGCGAACGGGAGGCAAGGATCCGACGAAGACGGTCAAGGCGGGATCGCTGGAGGTCAGGCTGAGCAAAAGGCTGCGCAAATCCTGCAGCATCGTTGGTACGCTGTCGGTCGAGCTGTCATTTGTTCCGGCAATCAGCAGGACGGCGTCGGGTTTCGTAGCGGCCACAACATCGTTGTCGATGCCGTTCAGTTGATTGAGCGTCCAGTTGCGGTGACCCTCGTGATCCCGATCGCCCATGCTGGCGGGTCCGTTGGACGAGGAACCGACGAAGTCGATCTTCACATTGAGTGCCGCCAACTGTTCCAGCATGAACTTCCGATACCCGCCGCTTTCGGTATCGGAAGAGCTCGCGATCACTCCATAGGTAATGGAATCGCCCAGCGGCAGTATCGACAGCACCTTGTAAGCATGGCCGGAAGCCAAATCGGCGATGACTCCACGGGACGAAGCGCCGTAGTTGACTGCGTCCGAACCGGCACCGCCGATGAAAGCGTCCGGACGGCTGCTGTCATAGAACACCGTCATGGTATTTTCTCCCCCTGGCAAAGCTGCTCACGGGCATGACCGCCTGGGCCGCAGCAGAAAGGCTCGAGATCGTCATAGCTGGTCGGCCGGTCGAGACCGATGCCGTAGAGGCCTTTCAGCCTGAACTCGTAAGCAAGCAACCGCGGCGTCTGCCCGAACCAGCTGTTGGTGCCGCCGACCAGGCCGATCGTGCAATTGCCGGCGTCCTCGTCCCGGATATTGCTGTTTGCGCCGCGTTCGAGCTGCCGATCATCCGTGTTGTGGCGTCCCCATTCGAGGGCGAGAACACGAGCTTTCCTCCGCCCGACGAACTGGTGCAGGAAAAAGGCTGAATCGAAACCAGCGCCGATCGCGATGACACCATGGTGCTCGTCGGCGACCTGTTTGGCCCGGGTGTCGAGTACCATTGTCCATGGCCTCTTCAGCCACTGACCCTGCACCTGACGCCGATGCGATCGGTTTTCTGCAGGTCAGCGAGACAAATTCAATGTTGCATCGCACTCTTAGGCACTGCAACATAATATTTGCCACTACTTTGGGTAGATTGGCAACATTTTTTTGAGCCTGCAATACCCTGGCTCGACACCGGGCACGGTGACGCGGGCGGCGATCGCTGTTGCTGTTGTTGTACCAAATTGCGACAGGTCGGCAATTTAACGCGGGCATTTATCGGTAATTGGCACAAATTGCGCGCGCGCATTGAGCCAGGGGCATCTTGAACTTTCGTCGTTGCCTGTGCGTTTAGGTTGTAGTACGCATCCTGTTGCAGTGCAGCAATATCCGGCGGCAACGTGCGGCGTGAGGGCTCATCCCGTCCCCCGGAAGGTGAGCACCGAAAACCGAACAGGTGAGGCGAAAATTCCGGAAGACGGGAGAAGCATGGGATGAGCATCGGAGCGGGCAGCGCCCGGCGTTGGCCGTCAGTCGGCATCGAGCGTTCACCCGTTGAGCGTTATGTCCTTGCAGCCCTTCTTTTTTTCCCGTTCCTGTGCGGGGTCGTTCCGATCCTGTTGTACGAGAAGGCGGCGTCCCGCGTGGCGTGGCACGATCCTGCCCTCGCCACGGTCAGCGCCATCGGGTTGGCTCTGCTTTGCTGCCTTTTTGCATTCGTGCGCTATCCCGCCGAGGCGCGGGCTGCGCGCATCATCGTGGTCGGCCTGGCGATAACGCTGGGCCTCTTCAGCTTCGGGCTTGGAGACGAACTCGGCATTGCCGACGCGGCTCGCGCCGACGCGTTGGGCAATGCACTCACATATGGTCGCCTGATCGCGCTTGCGGCGGCGCTTCTTTCGATCCTGCGGCCATCCTTTGCCATTTTCCCGATGGTCTATTTCGCCTTTCACAAGGATGTCACACGGGCAGTTTCCGATGCTGCGGAACTGGGCCGCAACGACTATGCGCCGTTGATTGAGGTCGGTCTCTTCCTGGCCTGTGGCCTGTTGGGCCTTGGTCTGCTGCAGAGCTTGAGCCGGCTGAAGCCCTTCACCAGGAACCTGCCCAGCCTTGACGAACTCGGAACCAGGAATTTCGCGGCCCAGGCTGCCGGAATACTGCTGCTGGCCGGGATCGGCGCCCATTTTGGCAACTACTTCATGTCCGGGATGGCCAAGGTCACGCTTGACGGAGGGCCGTTGAGCTGGATCCTCGAGAACCCGACCAGTTCCATCATGCTGGCCGGGTACGGCTTAGGCGCGGCCCCGTTGGGCTTTTCCGAATCGCTGCTCGCGCATGCCTATGAAGCAGTCAGGGCGGTCCAGATTCCGATGAATGTCGTTATCCTTGCTGCGCAGCTTCTATGCTTTCTCGCTTTTTTGCGCCGGCGGTGGCTCATCGGACTGACCGCATTCTTCGATATCATGCATATCGGGATCTTCCTTCTGAGCGGCGCCCTTTTTCTGCACTGGATCATCTTGAACAGTCTGATCGTCGCGGCTCTGACGAGAATGAAGGAAAGTTCGTTTTCCACGACTGCCATCGTAACCGGGATTGTTGTCACCATTTTCGGCGACGCGGTCTTTTATAACGCGCGGCTCGGCTGGTACGATTCAAGGCAAATCCGGCAAGCACATTTCGAGGCGCTGACGAAAGAAGGTGACTGGGTGCGGGTCGCACCGAGCTTTTTCCGCGACGCCTCCTATCTGCTCTATGCCCGTCACTTCGGCTATCAGGAATATCGTCGTGAATCCGGCCACGTTCCGACCTCAGCCTGGGGCCAGATCGGGATCAGGAAGGTGGGGCCGAAGTCGTCGGAAATTGCCTCGTCCAACTACGAGATCATGAAGCTTACGAACGAGTGCGCCTATCCAGTCGAACAGCCGATCACGCCGCCTGACTACGATGCGGCCCGCCCGGCGCCGTTTATTCTTGGCCAGCACAATCGCGCCGTGAACCTGGCGAGCTCGGCTGTTGCGGTCGGTTATAACTTCTATCCACACCATCATTATTCCATGCCGTTCCTGCACCGCGCTTTTGAGGCGCTGGAGCCTCGCGACATTGTTGCGTATCGATACCTGGTCGATACCGTCTGCCTCGATGTGGCGGATGGCAAGGTCGTGCGGCGGGTCATGACCCAGACATTGGGCCCCAGGATCGATGTCCGCCAGTGAATCCGGCGAGGGCGCTGCGATGGTTGCCGCCGACCGATCTCCTCCTGCCAATTTCAAGGGTTTGCAATTAGCCACAAGCCACCACGTCTTCGTCATCCCAGGGTCTGCGCCGCGTCGCTTCGCTCCTTGCTCCGCCCTGGGATGACGAAGGGAGGGATGTTTCAGCCAATCCTAGAGGTTTGCGATTTGCCACTGAAATTGGCTGAGAGAATTGTCGACGGTCGCTGCCGATCGGCCCAACTGTCAAAATTACTGTCCAGAGGAACTAGTTTCCACGCTCGCAAATCCTTGCTCCTGACGCTGGTCCAAAATTGCCACGGAAGTCGAATTTCATTCCCTAGGCAGCCCGTCATAATGAGCCCGGCGGCGGCATTACCAGCATGTCTCGAGGAGGAGATAAAAATGCGGCTTAACAGGCCTTTGGTTTTCACGGATAAGGTTTCATCGGAGCTTTCTACCGCCGCAGGGAGGAAACGGCGTCGACGTCAGATCATCCTGATATGTGCAGCTGCGGCGGCCGGTTCCGCGATTGCAGGTTTTTCGGCACAAGGCGCCGAAGAGGCAGCCTGGATCACCACTTGGGCTGCCGCACCTGCTCCGCGCTGGTCGGATGATCTTCCTGCGCCTTTCGGCGTGCCGGAGGTATTGGAGAACCAGACCGTCCGCCAGGTCGCCCGCATCAGCGTTGGCGGCAATAGCGTGCGGGTCGTGCTGTCGAATGCTTTCGGCGAAAAGCCGCTGACCATCGGCGCCGGCAGCGTCGCAATAGCAGGCAAGGGCGGCAAGGTCGATCAGGCGACCTTGAAGCCTCTGACCTGGGGCGGCAATAGTTCTGTGGTCGTTCCGCCGGGAGCTCCGATTCTCAGCGACCCCATCGCTCTCTCGGCAGAAGCGCTTTCCGAAATCTCGGTCAGCATTTTCCTGCCGAAGAAGACGGCGTTGTCGTCGGTGCATTGGGATGGCGTGCAAACCGCCTACATCTCCGGCCCGGGCAATTTCGCAAACGACGCGGCATTCAAGGCTGACAGCACACTCAAATCACGCCTGTTTCTGAGCGACATTTGGGTTGATGCCGCGCCGGAATCCCAGGCGGTCGTGTTTTTCGGGGATTCCATCACCGATGGGAATTGCTCGACCCCCGACGCCAACAATCGCTGGCCAGACCATATCGCCAAGCGATTGCAGGAGGCCAACCGCGAGGTCGCGGTGGTCAACGAAGCCTTTTCGGGCAATCGCGTGTTGACCGACGGTATGGGTGTCAATGCCTTGGGACGTTTCGATTCTGATATACTGAGCCATCCCAAAGTCTCGACCGTCGTCCTTATGATGGGCATCAACGATATCGGCTGGCCCGGCGAAAATGCAATCACGCCGGACGACAAGGAACCGACGGCGCAAGACATCATCACCGGATACAAACAACTCATCGATCGCGCGCACGCCCATGGCATACGCATTGTCGGCGCGACGTTGACCCCCTTCGCCGAAACCTTCAAAGGACTTCCCACCGAGGGTTACTACACGCCCGAGAAAGAAAAGATTCGCGTCGCGGTGAACGAATGGATCCGCACCGGCGGCGGCTTCGATGGCGTGGTCGACTTCGATAAGGTGATGGAAGACCCGGCCAAGCCGGGGTATCTGCGCGACGACTACGACTGCGGCGATAACCTCCATCCCAACGACGCGGGATACAAGGCAATGGCAGACGCGGTCGATCTCGACGTCCTGTTGGGTTCAGCCAAGTAGTCGGCTGACGCTGCTGACCTTGCCGCGCTGCTCAGGCATTGCGGCAAGGTCGGTTCGCGCATGGCTCAAGTGAGCCCGAGCCGGACAAGATGGCGTACGACCGGTGGGAACATCTCCTGGCCGATGTAAGCTCCGGTGTTCGTATTTTCGAAGAGTGGGCCGGCGACGGCCGCATCCTCGATCACCGGAATACCTGCCTGGCGTGCTTGAGCCGTCATCTCGTCAGCCGCTCGGCCCTGGCCCTTGCCGACGACCGTCGGCACCGGCGTTTCACCCCTGACGTAACGCAATGCCACTGAGCGGTCACCGGACACGAAAACGATGACCGCGTTTTTCACGCCCAGCTTCGCCGGTTGCATCACGGCCTCACGCCGCTGTCGCTGCTGTTCATGTCGAATCAACGGATCGCCTTCGAGGTCCTTGTTTTCGCGCTTGTATTCGGTTGTCGTCATGCGCATGTCGCGCAGGAACAGCCAGCGCTGAATAGGAACATCGATCACGCCGATGACGACAAAGGCCAGGGCGGCGGCAATTCCAAGCGGTGTCAGCACCGCTTTGATAATTGGCTCCAGGCATGACGGAGCGCATCCCGGTGCATCGAAGAGCGGCTGCAGCCACGCGATCAAAAGGAAAGCGAACAGGCCGGCCAGCAACACCACCTTGGCCAGGCCTTTGGTGAACTCGACGACGTTGCGCAGCGACAGGATCTTCTGAAGACCCTTCGCCGGGTTTATGTGTTCGAATTGCGGCTTGAGCGGCTCAAACGAGAAGACCGGCCCGAACGTTCCCAGCATGCCGAAGACCACGGCGAGAACGACAACGATTCCGACCAGCGGCAAGGTGGCAAGCATCAGCAATGACAACGAATGGCGGATAGCCTGCAGGCTGACTTCAACGAACGAATCGCCGGGGGTGGTCACGGTCTGCACGAGTTCCGAAAGGTGCCCGAACAGCATCGGCCAGGCGAAATAAAGATAGCCAAGCGCTGCGAAAAGCGTGAAGCCGGAGGCCAGGTCGCGGCTCTGCGAAACCTGGCCTTTGCGACGAGCGTCGCGAAGCTTCTTGTCGGACGCCGGTAGTTTCTTTTCCTCAGCTTCTTCGGCCATGTTGCAATCTTATCGCACTGTTGTGGTTCCAGTCGGCCAGGGCCGTGTGTAAGGTGCGGCGGGCTTGAATACGGAGAGGTGGATATGCGGCTGCACATCGTGTTCTTGCCCGTCGTCGCCATGCTGGCGGTGACCGGTTGTCAGACGACCAAAACCGACACCGAGCAGGCAAAGGCACAGGGCCCGTCGTCGCAATCGGAGCGTCTGATCAAGCTTGCGGACGATATCCATGCGCAGGGAGACAGTGGCACCGCAATCGCGCTCTACCAGCGCGCGGCAGCGATGCCGGATGCCAAGCCGAGCGCCTTCGTCAAGGCGGGCGAGGCCTATATGCGAGCGGGCTATCCCGCCGAGGCGGCTAGAGCCTATCAGGCCGCGCTGGCAAAAGCGCCCAATGACGGAGGGGCAATGCTCGGGCTTGGCTCGGCGATGATGGAAACGGGCGATATCGATGCCGGCATGCGCGCGCTCGCGCAGGCCGCGCCGCTGGTCAACACCAGCAGCGCCTATATCAGGCTGGGCGTGGCGCAGACGTTCGCCGGCCAGACGGCGGAGGCGCAGACCACTTTTGCTCAGGCGTTGAAACTTGCGCCGGGGGATCTCGACGTCGAGAGCAACATGGCGTTGGCCGCGGCGCTCGAAGGCAATTCCGCCACAGCACTGCCGCTGGTCCAGAAGATCTCCGCCGCACCCAATGCGCAGTTGCACCACAAGCGCAACGTCGTCGTGGTCTACGGACTTCTTGGCCAAGCCGACCAGGTCAGGGCCTCGCCGCCGATCGGCCTGGCGACCAAGGAGGTGAATACCTTGCTTGCGCGTGCCAGAACCATCCGGTCGAAGGGCAGCACACAGGCAAGGGCGAAAGCGCTCGGCTCTATCCTCGGCTAGAGCAATTCCAGGAAATGTGTGAAACGATTTTCCCGGGAAAAGCGCATAGCGCTTTCCCTGGGGAGTTGCGCCGAACCGCTCCATCTCCTTGTTTTTGCGTTTCTGTGAAAAGATGAACCGCTCTAGTGCCTCTGCACAGCGATTTTGACAGGTTGGGCCGATCGGCAGCGACCGTCGACAATTCCTCTCAGTCAATTTCAGTGGCAAATCGCAAACCTCTAGGATTGGCTGAAACATCCCTCCCTTCGTCATCCCAGGGTTGCGCCGCGTCGCTTCGCTCCTTGCTTCGCCCTGGGATGACGAAGACGTGGTGGCTTATGGCTAATCGCAAACCCTCGAGATTGGCAGGAGGAGATCGGTCGACGGCAACCATCACAGCCTCCTTCAGGCTCAGTCAAAGAACCAAACCCTCTGTGACGCGCAACCAAGCGGATAGCTGGTGCATGTCGCGACGCGAGGCGCTTTAGTCCACCGCGGGCAAGGCCGCATCGGCTCACTCGACTGGCAGCGTTGTTTGCGGCGTCGGCGGCCCGCTGTTGGCTCCACCGATCGGCGCCTCTTCGCCATTGAGGTAGCGCCGGGCGGCGTTTGCCGTCGGCGCCGCCGCCGCCGCCCCCATGCGCCGGCCCTCGACGAGGTCGCGCTGCCTTTCGGCCATGCGTTGAAGATTGTAGGCGTTGGCGCAGCCGGGCGGCAGGTGGGAGCCGACGCCGCGGACGATCGTCAGATCGGTCGCAGCCGCAGAACGGTCGTCATCGGCCGGTTCGTTCAGACATGCGTTGGGAGCAAGCACGGAGCCGCCGACGCCCTTCTCGGAACCGCCGGTGTCGGTCGACACATAGCTGTAGCCGGGAGAATAGTCCTGCGGCTGTTGCCGGATGTTGGCGCAGCCGACCACAAGCAGCACTGGAACAACTGAGCAAAAAGCGATGCGAAATGGCATGTCCGGTTCCCCGCTACTTGATGATCAGGCCCATCGCCGATGCGTCATTGGCGCGTTTCCTGTGGCGCTTGGCTGCCGGACGGTCGAGCGGTGTGGCGAGGCTGTCGCGCACCGGCTCGACCAGATAGGGCGTGATCAGGATCACCAATTCCGTCTCTTCGCGCTGGAAGCGCTGTGACTGAAAAAGCGGGCCAAGCACCGGCACATCGCCGAGAACCGGAAACTTTTCCAGATTACGCGAGGTCCGCTGCTGGAAAAGACCGGCGATCGCAAAGGTCTGGCCGCTCGCCACTTCGACCGTGGTGTCAGCCCTGCGCACGACGAAACTCGGCATGGCAAAGCCATTGGCGCTGACTGAGCCTGCTTCCGACAAGGAACTGACTTCCGGCTGAACATGGAGCGCAATGCGATCGCGGCCGATCAGCGTAGGGGTGAACCCGAGGGAAACGCCGAACGACTTGTATTGAACGGTAACGACGTCCGTTCCTTGCGGAATCGGAACCGGGATTTCGCCGCCGGCAAGAAAGCTCGCGGTCTGACCGGTCATCGCTGTCAGGTTCGGTTCGGCCAGTATCTTGACGACGCCGTTGCGTTGCAGCGCTTCGATGAGGATGTCGAAGTTGATGCCCTGCGCCTGGTCCATGCTCAAACCAAGATTGCCGGTGCCGGAGGGCACGCCATTGTCCTGGAACATGTTGAATTCAAAACCGCCGCTCCTGTACCCGACAGACCAGTCGACGCCGTACGACTGCAGCTCAGTGCGCGAGACTTCGGCGAAACGGACCCGGATGTTGACCTGCTGCGACCCCTGCACGGTCATGTTGTTCAGCGGCGGCTGTTCCGGCGGCGAGAACGTGCGGGCGATATTGTCGACATCCGTTGCCTCCTCGACGCCTCCTGCCTCGCCGGTCGCGACAATGCGGGTCCCGAAAATCGAGAGATTTGTCGCCGAGTTCGGCTGCATCGCGGCTTTCGCTTCGTTCGCAGGCGCGAGATCGGGGGTGACGCGGAACTGGGCCGTTGCCTCGACCCGCTCATCGGCCGTGATTGCAATGAGGTTGGTCAGGCCGGGCTTCAGGCCGAAGACATAGACCATCCCCGGCGACACGACCTGAAGGTCGGCGATCGTGGTGTCGGCGATCAGGACGGATTCGACGGGTTCATTGAAACGCAGCAGGCGTCCTTGCCCGACCGGCAGGTCGACCGTTGGCCGGCTCGGCAATGGCGACACATCCTGTGCCGTCGCGTCGGCATATGTGAACAAGAACGCCAGCAAGACGCCAACCGTCGCGATAGCGAGCCAGCGCATCCGCCCGGCGAAAGTGGCGGATCGAACGCCTGCTGCGGTATCGTGAATTGTCATGCCGTTCCCCTGTTGAGCATGTAGTTCCCCCAATTGTCCCAATCCGCCCGGCTGGCATCATGAGGCTGCCTCTTGTCCGGCTTTCGCCTCAGCCGATGGCAGCGACCGAGAGACGTTGCGTGCCATGCCCGAGCGGCCGGATATCGTGGCCAATGGCTGGACGTTGAATTCCTGTGCGAGTTCCCCGAAGGACAGGACCGGAAGTTCGATGGCATTGTGCGTGAGCAGGCTCCGCATATGACGGCGTACATCCATCGCCGCGAGGACGACCGGTGAGACATCGGTGGCGTTCTGCGACAAGGCTCGTTCGATTTCGGCGATCAATGCCTGTGCATCGTCATCCGAAAGGTTCAGGAACGTGCCGGTCGATGTGCTTTGCACCGCGTTTCGCAGGATATCCTCGGCCGAGCGCTGCAGAACATAGGCTGCGATGATGTTATTGCGGCCAGCGAAGCGGAAGCTGATCTGGCGTTTCAAGGACGTGCGGATATATTCCGTAAGCAGAACGACGTCTTGTTCGCGTTGACCCCATTCGATCAGCGCTTCGAGGATCAGGCGCAGGTTGCGGATCGGCACGTTTTCGCCGACAAGTCGCCGAAGCACCTCGGCGATTTTCTGCAGCGGCACGATCTCCTGCGCCTGTCTGACCAGATCCGCATAGTCCGGCTCCATGTCCGACAGCAGCCTGCGCGTTTCCTGGATCCCGACGAAATGGCCGGCATAGAGCCGAAGTGCATTTCCGGTCCATTTGGCCGCTGTTTGCGCTGGCGTGGAGAAGACGAAGCCGGCTTCCTTCAACGCCGAAAGGTGGCGATCGTCGACCCACATGAATTTGCGGTGACCGGCAATCGGAGAACCCTTTTCGTAAGTCACATCGAGCAGATCGAGATGCGTTGGGTCCGCTTCGACAAGAACGCGGTCGGCGGGGATTTCGGCATCCAGGATAGGTGCGCCCTCCAGATCGATGCGCATGCTTCTCGCTGAAAGCTTCTCGTCGACCTGCAGGCCGATGGCCGGAACGTCGACACCGAGATCGCCGAAAAGCTCGCGGCGCACGCCATCAGCGAGCGTGGCGAATTCGGGTTCCGGGACCGAGCGTCCGAGTTCGGTTCCGAAGCGCACGACGATGCGGGATGAAGAAGGCAGTGCAGCCACGGACGTTGATGAAAGCGACGCCGGTTTTCCAGCTTGTTCGGCCACCGCGGTCTGGTCGATATCCCTAAATTCGGCTTCCCGCGCGGTGCGGCGGTTGATGGCATAGGCGCCCGCGCCGAAGCAGGCACCAAGGATCAGGAACACAAGGGGCGGAAAGCCCGGCACTACGGCAAGGCCGATCATGATCACCGCGGCGAGTGCGAGCGCACGGGGGTCGCGCAGCAGCTGGCTGGTAATTTGCTTGCCAAGGTCGCTCGTGCCGTCCGAGCTGCCGACGCGCGTCACCATCGTGCCGGCGGCCACAGCGACAAGCAGTGCCGGTATCTGCGCGATCAGCCCGTCACCCACCGTGAGCAGTGAGTAGGTCACGGCGGCGTCGCCCAGCGACATATCGTGCTGCAGCGTTCCGATCGCGAAACCTCCGATCAGGTTGACCAGAATGATGACAATGCCGGCGATGACGTCGCCCTTGACGAATTTCATGGCACCATCCATCGCGCCGAACAGCTGGCTCTCACGCTCAAGCTGCTGGCGCAGCCGGCGTGCCTCCGCCTGATCGATGTCTCCGTTGCGCAACTCCGCATCGATGCTCATCTGCTTGCCGGGCAGGGCATCGAGCGTGAAGCGCGCGGCAACTTCGGCAACGCGTTCCGCACCCCGCGCAACCACGATGAACTGCGCAACGGTGATGATCAGAAAGATCACCAGGCCCACGGCAATACTGCCGCCGACGACGAAGCTACCGAAGGCGGAAACGATCTCGCCTGCGTCGGCCTGGAGCAGGATCAGTCGCGTGGTCGTGATCGTGATCGCCAGCCGGAACAAGGTGGCGATGAGGATGACCGATGGCAGCGACGAGAACTGGAGCGGATGAGAAACGTAAAACGAAGCCAGCAGGATAAGCACGCTGACGGCGATATTGGCGGTGATGAGAATGTCGACGAGGAAGGTCGGCAATGGAATGAGCATCATCACCACTGCAACGAGCATCAGGATGGCAATGACCAGATCGCTGCGGCGTGACAGCTTGGCAAGAAAGTGCAGAAGGCGCTCCGATACCGTCATTCGGCGGCTCGATGCGACAGGAAGCTCCGCAAGGCATTGTGCGCCTCGGCCTTGCGGCCGGCCACAAGCAACGCCCGGCTCTTCAGCAACGCCAGCGTCGGATGGTCCATTCCCTCCAGCGTCTCCAGCCTGGCAATGGTGGTAAGCGCCTTGTCCGCTTCGCCATCGAGTATGAGCAGATGCGCCAGCGTGCGCAGAACGCCGGCATTTCCCGGCGACAGCTGCGCCGCGATAAGCAGATATGCCGCGCCCCGCTTTGCCTGCCCGTGACACCCGTAGAGATAGCCCAGGACATGCAGCAGATGCACTGTGTCATCCGGATCAGTCAGGTTTCGATTCCTTCCTGTATCCGGCCAAGCAGATCGCGATGACGCTCGATTTCATCCTCCATCAGCGTTCTGGCAAGTGTCTTGAGTGGCTCGCCTCCCTCAAGGCCGGCAACCAGATGCGTTACAAAATGCTGGAGAATGGGTACCGAGCGACGCAGGATTGCAGGCTCGGGAATATTCGGCATGACGAAGTTGATGAGCGCCTCGTCGAGCGATTCGCCCGCCGTACCCCGAGAGGACTGGAATTCCGCGGTTCCTGGCTTTTCCGTGCCAGCGGCCGATGTCGTCCCCGGGGCCCGGCTTGCGGCCTTGTCGACGCCATTCATCCGCCGACGGTTGATTGCCTGACCGCGCACGCCTTCCGCCTGCCGCTCCTCGCGGCCGGTTGTGTCCATCCTTGCCGTATCGAATCGCGGCCCTTCAAGCCGGCGGTTCACGGATATTTCAGCGCGACCGTGGCGCCGCCCTTCGTCAGGAGAAGTTCCGTCTCGCCAATGCGCTTGATGGTCCAGCCGTCATTGGTGAATGCGCCTTCATGATAGCGTGCGCCGTCGGTGGCGATGACATAGGGCCGCTCGCCATACCAGATCGCCTGCAGCCTCAGGCGCGGAGCCTGCTCGGCGTTGCCGACCATGACATTGGAGGCGAGGGTGATGTGCGCGCCGAACGCCTGGTCGAACCAGGATTGCGTTTCGGTCCAGGCAGCATTCTTGTCATTGGCGATCATGCCCGAGACCACGAGCCGTCCAGGTGATTGCTGAACGGTCAATGTGCTGATGCCAGATTGCTCGAGGCGCAGCTTGAGCTGGCGTTCCGCGTCGGCGGCGCTGAGTGTCGGCGATGAATCGTCCAGGACACTCTGCGCGGCCTCGCCGGCGAAGGCCACTGTGATCGGTTTATCGGATAGCTTTTTGCCAATGTCCGGCTCGGCGAAGGAGAATCCATTGGCGGCGACGGAAACAGCGAAGACAGCAAAGAGAACGCTGCCCGCAACCAGCAGGGGGCGATTGGAAACAGACCAGCGATTCGGCGGGCGTTCCGGGTTGACCAGCCGGATATGGGCATCGCCGATGCTTATCGACAGCGGCAGCTTGCAGCGGCGGCCCTGGCCTTCACGGATGGTCTCGCCGGTGGCGAGCGTGACATCGCCGCCGACGGCTTCGATTTCAATCTGACTGCCCTTGCGCCGCAACCTTGCGTGGACCGGCGCGATGCCGGCGTCCCTGAGGACTATTTCGGACTCCGTGCTTGAGCCGACCGTATACAGAGGCTCCACCAGGCTGAGTTGGGCGCCCGCGTGAAATCCGTGCGTTACGCTGAGCGCAACGGAATGTCGCGATGCCGGGGTGCGGCCGTTAGCCCAATCTTTGCCGCTAGCCCAATCTTTGCCGTTAGAATGAGCGGTCATGCCACTTCATCTCCCGCTGATGACAATTCAGACGCAGCCTGACAACGGCATCGAAACGTTCGTGCCGTGGACGTGCGCCGCCGGATGCTTGCGGCGGCGCATGGTTCGAGAATCCCGCCTTAGGCCTTTTCAGCCGACTGGCCGAGCGTCTTGGCGGTGCTCATCAGCATGTCATGTTGGGACTTCGCGATCTCTTTTGTGATCTCGAGGCCAAACATGCGCTCCTGATGCTTGATCATCTTGTCCAGGTTCTGTTCCGGTGACCCGGCAGAGCCGGACGTAATGGGAGGGGTAGCAGCCATCAATTGTCTCCTTGAGGGATCATTCAAGTTTCAAACTCCGGAATCACGTCGACGCCGGCAGGTTGCGACACCAGCTTAGGGCAGCATGATCGAAATTGAAAGTCCACTTGGAATATATGAACCAGTTCGGTTCCAACTGTTGCATTGCCACCATAGGAGGAGTAACCTGCCATCGGGGGAAATGGGGTATGGCAGAATGGAACAAGGTCCTTTGGCGGAGCTGTTGGTCGAGCGCTTCGAGAATATGCCGCCGCAACTGCGGGTGGCGGCGCGTTTCGTGCTGGATCATCCTAAGGATGTCGCACTGATGTCGATGCGCGAGCAGGCGCACCAGGCCGGCGTTTCGCACAGCACGATGATGCGGTTGGCGCGATGGCTTGGCCTTGAAGGCTACGAGGATATGCGCAGCCTTTATGCGCGCGCGCTGCGTGAGACAGGCGCCGGTGAGCCGGCGCGACACGGTGCCGACCAGGGTGGCGTTCCCGGATATTCGACTGCAGGGGTCGTCGCCGACACGCTCGCTGCGCAGGTCTCAAGTCTGGGTGAGTACGGCAATGCCTCGCAATTCATCGCCGCCGCCGACCTCCTTGCACCGTCACGCAATCTGTTTGGTCTCGGCTCGCGCTCCTTCTATCCGGTCGCCAGCCACTTCGTTCACATCATGTCGTTTCTGGCCGGCGGCGACCGCAAGGTGACGCTTGTCGGCGAGATCGGCGGACATGGTCTGGATGCCTTGCAGGGGGCGGGGCGCGGCGACGTGCTCCTTGCTGTCGGGATGTCGCCTTATGAACGCATGACGATCGACGTGGCGCGCCAGTCGGCCAGGCAGGGTGTCGGCGTGGTGGCAATCACCGATAGCAGCGTGTCGCCGCTGGCCCGCATCGCGCGCGAGACCATCATCGTTACGGCAAATTCGCAGTCGTTCTTTCGCAGCATGGCGCCGGCGTTCGCCGCCGTCGAGATTCTGGCGGCGCTTACGGCTGCGCAGTCTGAAGTGAATGCTGCAGAACGAGTAAGAAAGTCGGAAGAGCAACTCGCTGCTTTCGGCATTTATTGGAAGCCGCCCCGTTAGGAAACAGGGCTTCCACCGTCGGGCGCGGGGGCGTTGACGGCAGGCAGACTGCCTGAACCAGGACTGGACCGGCTTCGGAGGTTGTTTGATGATCCGCCCGATTAACACCGTCAAGCCGCCGCCGCCGCCCAGGGTCGATCCAAAGGCCCAGGCCGAGCAGACTACGCGGCTGCGGGCGGAAGCCACGAAATTGCAAAACGAAATCCGGCTCGCCAACAGGATGGGCGAGGTCGACGCGGCCGCGGGCGCCCGCCAGCGGCTGACGCAGGTCAATGCGGAACTGACGACGGCGCAGCCGACTGCCCCGGCGCCGCAGCCGACTCCGCCGGCGCAGCCAGGACCGGAACTGCCTGCCGCGGTCACCATGGCCAACGGCGGCGTCACAGCCGCGCCAGCGCTTTTCGCGATGCAGGATCTCGGCGGCGGCGGCGTCGTTTCGCCGGAAGTCAAGGCGCTGGAAGTCAAGACGCCGGACGTCAAGGCGTCAGAAGTCAAGGCGCCAGAAGTTAAGGCGAACGACATCCTCAAGGCGATCGATGGTGGCAAAAGCATCGACAACATCGCCGCCGAGCAGGGCGTGGCTCCCGAGGATGTGGTGGCGGCTCTGAATGCCGGCGGCATGACGGCGGTAGCGACCGAGCATGCCAACGGCGACACCCGCACGGTGGTGATCACCGCCGGAGACCGCACGATCACCGAAAACCAGGATTGTCAGCACGGCGGCTACTACACCCAGGAGACCGGCCCCGGCATGCAGGCGACGTCATCGCCGATCCGTGACGATCTCGGCCGCAAGGAAACCACCAGTGTCGACGCGCAGACCGGCGCGATCACGACGACGCTCGTGGACGATCTCGGCGACGGCGCGGTCACCGAACGCACGACCAATCCCCAGACCCGTGAAACCACAACCACCGAAACCAGTGGTGACGGCGCCGTCACCGTCACCAGCAACCTGCCGAACGGCTCGACCGTGCAAACGGTGACGCCCGCCGGCGGCCCGTCATTGCCGGTAACCACGGTTACGGCTCCGGGCGGCGAAGTGACCACCTTGGCGCAATCGCAGGCGGCGGACGGCTCGGGCGTGCCGGCGATCGAGGAACAGCTTGCCGCCGGCAAAAGCATCGACGAGATCGCCGAGGCGAGCAAGCTCACGCCGGAGCAGGTGATCGCCGAAATGAACGCCGCCGGCCTCGAGGTGACGCAGGGCGGTGACCCTGGCGAGACCCTGCAGATCGTCGTCACGGATCCGAATACCGGCAGGACCGCCACCTACAACAACGACTACCACCACGGTTCGCGCTCGGCGACGGTCACCGAGGGAAGCACCGAGACGACCAACAAGGTCGACGGCAACGGCGTGACTACGCAGACCGAGCGCAACACCGAGACCGGCGAGGAAACCACCACCATCGTCGACCCCGTCAACAACACCGAGACGACGATCGTCGTGGACAAGGATGGCCGACGCACCGAGACCGTCGTCGAGACGCTGAACGACAGCGAGCCGATCGACTACGACGTCAAGCCGGGCGACAATCTGAGCGACATCGCCGAGGCCAACGGCGTGACGCTGGACGATCTCGCCAAAAGCAATCCGGAACTGTTCACCACGCCGCGCGACCCCGACCTTATTCGTCCAGGCGAGACGGTGGTGATCGACGGCGCCACCAGGACCACCGTCAATGTGACGTTTAACGGCTACACGATGACCACGTCGCCGGACGGCAAGATCACGCTGACCAACGCTGCGACCGGCGCTGTCACCGATATCGCGGCCGGCACCGCGCAACAGGCGCTGGCCGGGCTGCTGTTCGACATCAACCCGAACAGCAGTGACCTGCAACAGGCCAAGGAAGACCAGATAGTCAAGACGGCGCTGGATGGCATGTTCGGCGGGGCGACGCCGGAGCTGACCACAGACGCGCTTGAAAAACAGCAGGCCGTGGTCGCTGCGATGGAAGCCTATGGCAAGCCCGTCCCCGCCACGCCGCAGCTCGAGGGCACGCCGATCTCGGTCGGCCCGTTCGGCGAACCGCCGTCAGCAACCGCGCCTTCAGGCGGCAACTGGGTGCCGCTGATAGTGGACGGCACCTGGCAGTGGTTCGATCCGGAGGTGGCCAAGGCGATCGCGGCCGAGAACGTCGCTGTGTCGCGCCACGGCGAGGCGCAGGCAAATTCCGTGCAAAGCCAGGCGCAGCTCGATGTTTACGCCCTGGACCCCGCCTACAAGGGGGCCATGGAAGCCGCCGAAGCGGCGCTCGACGACACATTGGCGCCTTATGGGCTGGAGTTGAAGCCGACCGAACCCAAGGGTACGCTGGCCGAAGCGCAGGAACGGCTGAGCCTCGCCAACAGCGCGCTCGAAGCTGCCGCCACGGCCACGGACCAGTACGCGGCGGGTCAGCAGAGCCTTCTCGACGCCATCGACAAACAGGTCGACCTGCCGGCGATCAGCGATCCCAACCAGGATTCCGTCAGTAGCCCGGGTAGTCCCAGCCCGGAGGAAGCAAACCAGGACGCCAGGGCCGAGCATGCCGGGGTCGCCCAGCTGCTTATCGATTCGGCGCTGCACACCGCCAATGGCAACAAGGCCACCGTCGACCAGCTGGTCGCCTCGACCGAGCTCGAGCTGAAGCTGACCGATGCCAAGCCCGGAACCGCCGAATACACGGCCATCGAAGAGCGGCTTAAAGGTCTGCAGGCGCTCCAGGGGGGCGCGGCCAATCAGGTGACCTTGGCCGAGGCATATCAGCAGTATGGGATTGCGCAGAAAGCGGCGGCGGATCTTGCCGTGACCATGGAGCCTCTCAAGCAGCAACTGCTTGCGCAGGCGCGGGAACGAAACCCGCACCATTTCGACTGGAAAGGCTTTACCAATGGCCGCGGCGAGTTTACCGGCAAGATCCTGTCGCAGGACATCGTCGAGGAGAACGGCCAGCTCTTTGTCGTGACCGTCTATGAGAACGCCACGTTCACCGACGAGAACGGCGATGACACGAACGTCCATAAATCTGCCCTGACCTACGACCTCAAGGACGACGGCATCAGGCAGGATTTCCGGGACGATCCGCTCAACAAGCAGTGGCAGGAGATGCTGGCCTCGACGGACACGTCGTCGGCGCCGGTATGCACACCCAATGCAAACGGATCGCAATCGGCGCTGGACGCGGCCAGGTCGAAGATTGTCGACGTCCAGGTCAACAATTTTGATGCCGCACTGAAAGACGCGAGGACTGCGCTCGTCGACGCGGCGGCGGCGCGCGACCAGGCGATCACCGACCACGGGCCGGGGACGGTCGAGGCGCCCGCTGGCACCCTAAAGCCGGGCGAGACGGCGGTGAAGGTCACGGTGGGCGGCCGCGACGTGTGGGTCGCGCCGGAGGTTGCCGCGGCCTACGAAGCGCAGGGGCCGGGCGCTATCGGCGAAAGCGGCAAGTCGGTCCAGATCGAGATGGACGGCCAGAAGCTGTGGGTGTCCCCCGAAGTCGCCGCCGCGGAAATCAATCGCGACCAGGCGGAAACCCAAAAGGACCGATTGGAGGACTGGGAACAAAACGTGCGGCCGGCGATGGTGGCGGGGCGCGACTGGTACGCTTTCTCGGCAAGCCAACCCAAGCTTCTCGAATATGGTTCGGAGGAGCACGAGGCGAAACTCAAAAACCAGTATTTTGAAGAACGCCAGGATCAGGCGATGGCTGGCTATCGGGTGCGGTTCGAGAACCTTTATGAATCCGGACTCACCGGTGAATACAAGCCCTATGCGCCCGGCGAACTCAGCGGTACGGTTGCGCAGACCCTTGGCCTCGATCCATCGAGCGAGGGAGTCGAGAAGGTCGTCGACGAAATCGCCGACCGCGCCGGCGACGACGCCGAGGTCAAGATCGTGCCGATCTTCTCGCTTGATGGCGGGGTGGAATCATCGACTGCCCTGTTCGCGATCAAGAGCGGAGGCAACGAGGCCGGCTATGTCGACAGTGCTGGTAAATACTACAGCAGCTTCGACGAATTCCAGCACGAGAATCGCCTGTTCAGCGACAAAGGCAACCTGGTCATGGCCAAGGGCGGCGACATGTCGCTCGGCAAGGATGGCTTTTCGCTCGACGAACTCGAAGTGGCCGACGCACGCAAAGTGGATTTCTGGGACAAGGCCAGCGACATAGGCTTGGGCCTTCTGGCGGGCGCCGCAACCATTGTCTCGTTCGTGCCGGGCGGCCAATGGGCCATTCCCATCGCCGTCGGCGCCGGTTCAATCCTTGGCGGCAAGGCTCTGATCAAAGAGGGTGATCACCTCCTGCAGGGCGGCGACTTCGACAGCCAGTCGGCCTGGAATGTCGCGACCGGCGTAACCGCATTCCTGCCCGTGGGCGCCGGCGCCCTGCGCACGTACGGCCTGGCAAAGACCGGCCTGTCCGGGCGCCAGGCTTTCGCGGGCGGCTTCGGGATGACCCACATGAAGGAGGTCAGCTGGGGCATCGGCAAATTCCAGGTGAAGGTAGACAAGGCCAAGTATGCCGATGAGGTCTCGGCGTTCATGCAAAGCGGCAGCAAGCTGCCCGCCGCAGCATGGGACCTCGATGCCGCCGCCGTGGCTACCGGTGTTCCGCTGCTCGGCAAATCGCTGCAAGATCTGGCGGCGCTGGTGCATGAGGGCGATATGAATATGCTCGAGCTCGCCAACGCGATCGTCGGCATAGGCGTCGGCACTGTCGGCACAGGCCTGGGCGGCCGCTCGCTGTTGTACAACATGCCAGGAGCGGGCGGAACTCGCAGTGGACCTCATACGTCGGCCAGTTTTCCTGGCGGACCGGAATCGGGGCCGCAACCGCGAGCCGTCTACGAGATGGGCAGTGATGGTGTCTACAAGCCGACCGGCGAGCAGGTCATGCCGGATCCGAACGAGATCATCATCGAGGGCGAAGTGGCCGGCGAAACGTCCGGCCAGCAGGGAGCCGGTTTCGGCGCCCGGGATGGGTTTGACAACACCGGTCCGGCTAACCGGCCAACCGGTCCGCGGGCGCTGCCGGCCGGTGAGTCCGACGGGCCGAATCCACCGCCCGGCGGCAATGGTGATCCATCAGGCGGCGGACAATCGTCGCGGCCGATGGTCGTGCATGAGCAAGGCGCCGACGGCGTCCATCGTGCTACTGACGAGTTGGTCTTCCACGATCCTGGCCACCCCGTTATCGAGGGGAGGGTTGTCAGCGCCCACGACGAGGGGCCGAGCGCCCCGGGCGAGCGCGGCGATCCCCAGAATCCCGGCAACCGAGACGCCCAGGGCGCACGTGAGCAGAATGTCCCCGCCGACGGCGATCCGATCGTGGTTCCGCCGGCCCGCGGCGACGCAACGACGCACCCGGCCGACAGCGGTTCGCGGCTCGTCTGGGACCCGGCGACCAAGACGTTCACCGGCACGCCGAGCCCTTCCGGAGCGAAGCCGTCGGAAGGTGGTGCCGAAGGGACCCGGCCGTTGATGCGCTACACTGTCGGCAACCGCCATACCGGCGAGATGCTCGTCGATTTCAACCTGCCGGAAGGGCAGCGTGTTGTCGCCATACCCGAACCCAAGGCGATCACGGCCGCGCCGGAGTCGGTGCCGGCTGCTGTCGAGCTCGACCCTTCCTTGCCGGTGCTTTATCTCGGCGCCGATGGCCGCTGGACAGCCGATCCGAACGCCCGCACCGAGCCACCGGCCGTGACGGACACCGGTCACCCCAGCCCGGTTCGCCCCGACGGCACGCCGGTCATCAACAATCGCTCGTCAAACCCGTACAGCTTCGGCCAGACGATCGCTGCAGTCAAAGCCGGCCTGCGGCGCATCGGCACGCGTTACGCGAATACCGAACCCCGCTATGACTATCCGAAGCTCGGCGAACTGGTCGACAGCATCTATCACCGGCCGGTTGCGCAGGACGGCGTCACCGCCGGACAGGACATCTATGTCGAGGCCGACGGCAAATACCGGCCGGCCAAGGTCGTCGTCGCCGGCCCGCAGGCGAGCATGACCCGCGACATCGTCCCCGAAATCGTCCCATTGGGCGAGCATGCCACGGAGGCCGGCTATTTGGGTTCCGGCAAGACCGTCGAGCGCGCCAAGCGCGGTTCGATAACCACGCCGAACGGCCAGCTCAGGGTCAACACCCCGGCACGGGAAGTCCATACGTTCAAACCTGCCGACAATCCGGAAGTCAGCCGTCGCTCGGCGCTCGGCGAAACCCTGGCCACGACCTTGCCGGCGCTTCCCGACGATGCCGCGACGCCCGCGCCGACATGGACGCCCGAGCAGCTGGAGCTCGTCGGCGACTACCTCAATTCCCTCGAACGTTCCAGCGATCCTGTCGTCCGCGATGCGGTGACCATGACCAGGGTGCAGCTCGGCGGCAGGAGCCTGCCTCAGTCCGGCACGGAGATGACGCCGGCTCAGCATCATGCGCTTGGCGAAATGCTCAACGCCGACCGCAACAGCCTGTTCACCGGCTCCAAGCCGGCCGGCCAGCTTTCGAAGAACGGCCTGACGACCCTCCAGGTGTTCAGCGCGCAGGGCAAGCTGCCGCATCTGTCGCCGGGAGAAGTGATCGACCAACTCGGCCTGTCGTCCGACGCCAGACTGACCGGCGGCGAGCAGTTCCTTACCGCCGGGGCGCTGCCGGGAGAAGCCGGCTGGACCGATGCCGGCCGTGGCAGCGTCGGCGATTACCTCAAGGCGGCGTCACGCTCCACCGATACGAACCTTGCCGCCGCGGCAAATGCCGCCTCGCCGTTGTTCAAGGGGCGGGCCACCAAGCCCGGCAAGGCGGTGACCGCCGCGCAGCAGGATGCGCTCATGCAGGTCCTGCAGGCCGACAGCGGCAGCACGTGGGTCTACGGTCCGAAGCTTCAGCCGGGCTCTTCGTTCAAACCCGCCGGCGATCTTTCGCCGGAGGGCCGCTACAATGAGAAGGTTCTGTCCGGCCACGATACCTGGACGCCGTATCTTTGGCGAGAGATGCGCGGTTACGCCGCTAACCAGCAGAAATCCGCGGACCCCGCGGTGCAGTCGCTCGCGAGCGCACTGGAGAACGCGCTGCCCGCAAGCAAGCCCAAGGCCGGGACCGAGATCAACAGCGAGGTGCCCGTCCTGCTGGAACGGTTGCTGGACGCCGACAAGGCGAGTTCGTGGCGCGCCCCGACATTCTTCACCGATGCGCAAGGGGTCTGGCGGTCCGACCGCGCCACTGTTTCCTGGTTCCTGCAGGAACACGAAGCCAATGTCCTGGGCGGCCCCGTGCTGAATGACGTGGCGACCAACGGCGCCCTCCAGGCTGCCGGGTGGATCCTCGGCCCCGACGGCCGCACGATCACTCTCGGCGGATCGATACTCGGCATCGGCCTCAAAGTGCCGCTGCCCAGCCGGCAGGTCTATGGCGAGCTCAGCCTGAAGAACAATGGCCCGGACGGCACCGGTTTCCTGCTCCCGGTCCACCCCAACGACGCGAACGGCCAGAAACTTTTCGTCAATGGATACCGGCCGAATTTCGCTTATGACGAGGCGGCGGCTCCCTCCGCCCAGTGGGTCGCATCGGCGCCGATGCTGTCGAAGAACACGTTCCAGAGCGAAAAAGCCACTGGCGTTTCACTATCCATCGCTGGCTTCTCTGTGAGTGGGACCTACGTCAATCGCACGCTGCGCTATCTCGGCGGCGAAGGCGGTCGGCCGGGATATACCCAGAGGGAGCCTGGCCCGCTCAGCCAACGAGCAGCCTCTTTCTGGGAGGAGGCGGCGAGAGGTGGCGCCAGCCACTATAGCTCCGAAGGCAAGGTGCCTGGTTTCGAGGATCGTCTCCTCTTCCGCAACTACAACGTCATTGCGCCCTTGGGAGGCGGCAAGGAACCCTGGCGCGGCAGCCCCGCCTTCGAGGGCGTTCCGCGCGAGACGGGCGCCGGGCCGCTCAACCGCCTGGACCGCACGGACCACGGCGCCGGTCTCGCAGTGAACTATGGGCCATTGCCGCTAACGACGGTGGAACTCGGCTCGGTGAGGAAGGATATCGTCCCGCATGCCCGCACCGCCCGCGCGCATCCCGGATCCTCCGAAGGCGCGCAAAAGGTCTTCTCCGCGCTGGACACTTCGGGGGGGCGACTGACGCCGGACGTTCTGCAGCATCTCGACGCCTATCTCGCCGAGGTTGCGGCATCGCCGCACGGCGATTTGAGGTTCGCTGGTCAGCGCGTCTTGGATGTGTTCCCGGAACTGGGCGTGGCGCCGTATCCGGACCAACTCACCTCCGCCGGCGGACGACCAGATGGCATGAGCAGGCCCGCTTGGAAGGCGTTGCGGCAACAGATGGACCAGCAGGCCCGCAGCGAACTGACGCCCACGCAGGCCCATTACCTCAACCGGCTGCTCGAGCAGGATGTGCGGCACAATTCGCCGCCCCCGGACATCGCACCGGCCCCGGCGGGCGACGGCCCGATTGTGCCCAGGAGTCCGGCGCCGCGACGGGAACAGGGCCCGGCGGCTGAAGGGTCGTGGGGACCGTCGACAGCAAAACCGCTGACACAAGCTGAGATTGCGGCCAACCGCCAGGAAGCATCGAGCATGCTGGACGATATGATCCAGCAGGATCTTGGCATGCCCGAGATGACCGCGATGAGGGCCGATCTTGCCGATCAGGTCAGCCGGTCGCCCGAGATGATGGAACTCTTGCGGAATGCCCACGCGAAAGGCGTGCGCATCGTCAATCCGGCGCGGCGCGATCTGCGGATTTTCGATCCGAGCCTGGAACAGGATCTGACTGCAACCGGATCAGGGTTGGACCGATCGCTCGACGTGATTTCCGTGGATGCCGATATGTTCCGCACGCCGGCCGCGGACAATGACGCGGTCGTCGCTGGATTCGTCGATGCGCTCAGCCATGAACTGTCGCATGTGACCGACGCCCCGATCGACGTGCTGCCTCAGGATTTCGCGAACCGCCAAGCCCATCGGGACGCAAACGTAGACGCTCGCTTGAAGTCGGAGGGCGAAGCGGCGCTGGTTCAATACATCGTAGCCGATGAGCTTGCTGCCAACGGCGGCAAGCCGAATCTCGCGCTGCGAGCCGACCAGGCGCAGGCCGATATCTATGACCGCTTCACCGCCGGCGAGATCGACCGCACCCAGGCTGTCCACGAGATGGCGGCGCTCTACGGGAGCATGGAGCCGAGCATTGCGGACGGCGGCACCTACTCAGACTACTACGGACATTTCGCGGACGCGGCATATCAGGCAGCGAATGTCGCGCCGGGCCACGAAGGCGATGTTGCATCCAACGCATCGCACGTCGTGGGTGAACCGCGCGCTGCCGCACCAGCAAACAAGGGCCAACCCGCTCCGAACAATGGACCGCTCACCCGAGATGGCGTCAGAGCGACCCCGCTTGACCAGGTGCCAGATCTCGTCATGGGCGATTTCCAGCCGACCCAGATTCCATGGCTCAAGCGCGAGCAGGTGGCCGAGCTGACGGAACAGCAGTTCCGCGACATGGATCAGGCCGGCTTGCTGCCCTATCTGACCAAAAGCCAATTGCGTGGTATCCCGAAGGCAAAGATAGGCCAGGTCAATATTGCTGGCCTCGACGGGAAACAGATTCCTTGGCTGACCGAGGGCCACATCCGGAATGTGACGGACCAGCAGTTCCGGGATTTCGGCAAGACCGGTTTGACGCCTCACCTGACGAAACCACAGTTGCAGGCGATAAAAGGAGACATGGTCGAGCTGGTCAACATGTCGAAGTTGGAAGCGCGTCAGGGTCCATGGTTCAAGCCCAGCCAGGTCGCGAAGTTCACGTCACAGCAATTCAAGGATCTGGGCGAGGCCGGGTTGCTGAAGACCCTCACCGAGCGCCAGGTTCCGGCGATCTCCGAAACCGTGATCGATTCCGTGGACGTGGCCAAGCTCGATCCCAAGCAGGTGCCGTGGCTGACCGAGAAGCAGATTCCGGTGCTGACCCGCGATCAATGGGGTGCCTTCACGATCCACCACACTGAAGCCATGACCCAGCTGCAGATCGAAGCGGTGACACCAAAACAGTACGGGGAAATGAGCCCCGGCCAGTTTCGCAAGTTCACGCTCGAGCAGTTCGAGTGGATGAGCGTGGACCAGACCAATGCGCTCTCGGTGCTGCAGCTGACGACATTTCGGGCGACCCACAAAAACTCGATGACGCCGGATCAGCGGACGCTTGTGGAAGGCGCGCTGGTTTATTCGCGGACCAATGAATATCAGGCTGCGCTGGACACCTTCGGCACCATGGCGGGCACGTCCTACATGCTGTGGAGCTCGCTGCCGCCAACCTGGACCGCCACCGCCGGAGCGGTGGCATTTGGCGTGCGAGGCGTCGTTTTCGGGGCGCAGGCGCTCTTCCCCAACGCAACCGCAAGTCACAAGCCGTTTGGGCGGTTCCTCAACGCGCTCGGCGGAGCCACATTCATTGCCGCAGCGCCAGGCGCCGCGACCGGGATGATCCAGGGTAAGGATCTTGTCGTCAACAGCACGTTCACGCTCGGCAACATCGTCTATGGCACGAAGTCGATGCTGCAGACGTTCACCGGCAGGCCGGTGATCCGAAACCTGGCCGAATATCTGGCTGGACCCGGCTATGTGCTTGGCTGCGCCTTCTATACGGTGCAGTCCTGGCCGGCGCCGATCGCCACAGTCGCCGGCACCATGTTCACGTTCGGCTGCGCGGAATTCTATGCGTCGGCCAGAAGGACGGACCGGATGAATAGCCGTTCAGTGCCGCGAACCGATGCTGATATCGCGGCGGCGGAAAAGTCCGACAAAAAATGGGCTGCATGGGATCGGTGGACTCTGGGCATCACCTTCGGCGTTGGAATGCTTCTCTTCTCGCTGGACGCCCTGCTCGCGGAGCCTTGGGAGGCCGCGAAGCCGACCCCTCCAGCCGATCCAAAAAAGCCGGATGGCGATGCCTCGTCCCAGCAACCCGATGATCCTTCGGATGTGCCAGACGCGCCGCAGATCCCGCCGGAAGATTTCCCACAACTTGTCGTGCTGGCCGATGACGGCCTGAACTTGCGGACCCAGCCTGACGTGGATTCGACCGTGGTGACGGTTCTGCAAGCCGGCACCTTCGTCGAGCAGACCGCCGGGCCTTCGACCGATCAGTCAGGGGAGGCCTGGATACCGGTCGAAGGTTTCGGGCCGGACGGCGAAATGCATAGCGGCTGGGTTTCCGGCGACCATGTCGAGGCGCATGCCGACGGCAGCAGCAATCCTGCGGGCCGCACCAATCCAACGCTGGAGCAAGACGGCTACCAGTGGGTCGAGGTCAAGAACGGCGACAGCATTCGCCTGATCGCCAGGACCCATTCCGCGGATGTGGCCGAGACGGTGGTGCTCAACATGGATCATATACTGAGCCCGGATGTGATCTTCTCGGGCGACCGCATCTATCTGCCGGCCACCCTGGTCGGCTGAGAAACCGCGGGCCTAAGCTTGTCGGTTCTCGCGGCATAGGCATGCGCAACGCAGCCGGCCAGCTTAGCCGCCCGCTCCGCTATCGGATTGGAGGGTTCGGAAGAGTAGGAGGCGGTAAACTGCAGGTCGGACGGGTGCCATTCGCAATCGACGATGCGCAGTTTTCCGCTTGCGAGATAGTCCTGGACGACTCCCTCGGGCAGCGAGGCTATGCCGATCCCGTTGAGTGTCATCGTGATCGAAGCGGCCAGCGAATTGGCCGGAAAGATGCGCGGCGTCTCTTCGAATTCGCCGGTGAGCTTGCGGTAGAGTTCGCTGTAGGGTCGCGTGGTGCGGGCGTAGCTGATGATCGGAAACTGCATCAGGTCGTTCAGCGTCACCTTGCGCCGGTTGGGCAATTCCAATTGCGGCGAGCAGACCCAGACAAGCGGAAAGGACGGCATCTCGATATTCTCGATGCTGTACTCCAGGACAGGGCCCATCAGCACCGCAAGATCGAGCCGGTGTGACATGAGTTCGTTGCGAAGGGTCGTCGTCGCATCGACGACGATATCGGTATCGACAAGCGGAAAGTTTGCCTTCAGTGCCGTGAGGAAATCCGGCAGCCAGGTGTGCACGATCGTTTCGGCGACCCCAAGCCTCAGCACCCTGGTCGTCTCTGAAGTCTCTGACAGAGAACGGGCCATCAGTTGCAGCCGCTCGGCGACGCGCAGGACCCGTTGGGCAGGCGGCAGCAGCCGTTGTCCCTCGGCGGTCAGCCTGACCGTGCTGCTCTGCCGCTCGAACAGCTTGGCGCCAAGCGCTTCCTCCAGCCCGGCAATTCGGGTGGACACCGCCGGCTGTGTGGTATTCAGGCGTTCAGCCGCCCTGCGAAAGCTTCCGAAGGTCGCCACCAGGAGAAAGGTTTCGAGCTGCTTGATGTTGAAAGGTATCACGACTGGGAATCACTCATTTGCGGCTTTCGGGAACGGCCATCAATGCCGCACAATGATCTGGCTGCCGATCTTCACGCGGTTATAAAGATCGATGACGTCATCATTGGTCATGCGAATGCAACCGGAGGAGTTGGCCTGTCCGACGGTCCATGGCTGGTTGGTGCCGTGGACGCGATAAAGCGTGTTGCCGATATACAATGCGCGCGCGCCCAACGGATTGTTCGGTCCTCCCTCGACATGGGCAGGCAGGAAGCGGCCATTTGACGCTTCCCTGGATCGCATTTCGGCCGGCGGCCGCCAATCCGGCCAGGTCTTCTTGCTCGAAATCGTGTCGCGGCCGGACCACTCCAAACCCTCCTTTCCAACCCCAACCGCGTATCGCAACGCCCTGCCGTTGCCCAAAATGTAATAAAGCCGCCGCTCCGTGGTGCTGATGACGATCGATCCTTTCGGTTGAGCCTCGCTGAAATGCACGATCTCCCTCGGGATTGCCGACCAATCGCGCCGGGTTTCTGCATCGGAAGGCTGGTCGGGAGCGGAAGGGGAGACCAGCACATTTCTTGCCGGATCGTAAGTCCAGCTGCGTGGGTCATAACCGCTATTCGATTGGGCCTGCGCCGGCGCCATCGCGGCAATCGATAGGACAGTGATCAGAAATGCACGCAACCTCTGGTTAAGGCGCCGGGTGACCCGGACTTTGCGTCCCGCAACCTTGGCGGGAACAGGCAAGTTCGCAAGCAGAATCATGATTGCCGCCAAGACCGATCTCTCTTCTGCATCCAGGCGTCCAGCTGGCGATCACCTGATTCCAGCGCGCACCATATCGCTTTGCAAGCGGTTCGCAACGTTTGGCACCAAATGCTCGTGCGCATTCCAATTGGACTTCCAATTCAGCAATGTGCACGATAGAGTGAATCGGCGGGTAAACCATTCAACCAGCGACGCGGGCCATCGCTCGTGCGTCCCTTTGCGATAGGACCAATGTTGACGGGACGCGACACCTGCCATGCGGATCGGTTGGGAGCCAGGGCTGCTTTCGCCGCCTGCGGTCTAGCGATGATCCTGGCGTTCGGCCTTGCCTCGTCGCCGGCCAAGGCTGCCGAACCGCGCTGGCCTGCCGGCCCGTACAAATACATCACCGTCGATCAGTCGGTGGCCGACGCGCTGGTCGAGCTGGGCCGCAACATGCGGGTGCCGATGCGTGTCAGCAAACTCGTAAAGGGTCGTTTAAGCGCCGGCATGCCGGTTGGGACGGCGCGCGAGTTCCTGCAAGAGATCTGCGATCGTTACGGCTTGGTCTGGCATTTCGATGGCATCGTCATGAACGTTGCGACCGAAGCCGAGGTCCGGACGGAAATGATCGCGCTTGATGCCAACACGGCTGCCGGCGCGGAAGATCGGCTTTCGCGGCTGGGGGTCGTCGACCCGAAGTTTCCGATCAAGGTGTCCAGGCAGGACGATGTTGTCTCGGTATCGGGGCCGCCGTCCTATGTCGAACTTATCAGGAAAACACTGGGAGTTCCTGCGGCGCCGAGCGCGAAGCAGGATGTTGGCAAAGTTGTTCCGGTCCGCGTTTTCCGCGGCAGGCAGGCGGAGGCGCAGAATGTTCCCTCCGGCAAACCGAACTAAGCAAGCAGGAGGGCAGGTTCATGCAAATCGCGCCGATTGGAGCCCTGGAAGCCACACTGGCAAACTTGACCACCAGCATGGCTTCGCAGCAGCAGATCACCGCCGGCACGACAGCGCAGCCGGGTAACCGGATGGTGGGTGCCAATCAGGAAAAACATGATGCCGCGAAGGTCAGTATGCCTGAACGCGGTGATATCGCCGCGCGGGCAGGCCAGCAGGTGGCGCAGACGTCTTCGGGAGCCAATCCGGCGATGGCCGGACAATCCACCAAACTGGAAAAGACCGAGCCGGTCGCCGAACACAAGTTGTTCGACTATCTGGCCGAGGTGGAGAAGGCTGGGGGCGGGGCGCTCACGGATCCGTCTGCATTGTTCGGTTCTGCGGTTCAGTCGCTGGAAGGGACCATGCAGCAGGTCCAGAAGGCCCTTGGCCAGGCAAACGCCCCTGTAAGTGCTGAAACGGCCGCCATGCAGGATGGCGCCGGCAAGACCGCCCCGTCAGGCAAGGAAGACGAAAACGCCACCGCAAAAAATGCCGAGCAACTGCTCGAACGATCCATTTCGGTGATGTGGGCAGCCGCCAATCTCGAATTGGTCACCAGCAGCGTAACGGCCGTTACGTCGTCCACCAGCACGCTGATCAAGCAACAGTAAGCCTACGGAGTGTTCGTGCACACGATAACCTTGCCGCGGCGGTCGACACTATTGAATCGATGCGGCGTTCGGTGCCGCGTCGCGCTCGTCGTGGTGAGCATGCTTGTGCTCCAGGCGTGCTCGGTTGAGCTGTATTCCGACCTCAACCAGCGGCAGGCCAACGAGATCGTGGCCACGCTGATGCGTCATGGCATCCCGGCCCAACGCGAGGCGGCCAAGGACGGCAAAATGACGGTTTCCGTACAGAAGGACCGTTTCGCCGAGGCCATGGCGATTCTCGACGAAAGCGGGTTGCCCAAACAGGAATTCCAGACGCTCGGCGAAGTGTTCAAGCGCGACGGGCTTGTATCCTCGCCGGTCGAGGAGCGTGCGACGATGATTTATGGCCTGAGCCAGGAACTGTCGCAGACGATTTCGGACATCGACGGCGTGCTTTCCGCGCGCGTTCATCTCGTCCTGCCCGAAAACGATCCGCTGAGACAGCGGCTGGTCCCATCGTCCGCCTCCGTTTTCATCCGGCATCGCGCATCCGTTCCGATGAATGAGCTGATCCCGCAGGTCAAGATGCTGGTGGCCAAAGGCATCGCCGGGCTGACTTATGACAATGTATCGGTCACGCTCATTCCGGTGACTGCGGCAGTTCCCGAGCACGCAACCGGCGAGCCAAGTTTCACAACGTTCCTCGGCCTCTGGCTGCATCGCGACAGCGTCGCCGCCGCGATGTGGCTGTTTTACGGCATGATGGCGGCTATAGCGGTGCTGGCTGCCCGCCTGGCTTACGTCCAGTGGTATCGACGACCCGGCGTTTATGCGCTCGACGCTTCGGCAATGCCGGTGAAGAAGACATGACTCAGACCGGCTCGAAGCAAACTGCCAGCCCGGAATGGCAGACATTCATGTCCAATCCCGCATTCTATGCGGATGCGGCCCGGCTGGCACAATGCTTTGGCGGCACGATCGGCGAGGCCGCCTGCGAGCGTATGTTGCGGTCGCAGCGCCTGCATCAGCGATTGTCAGTGCTTCTGCTCGACCGTTACGGCCTCAGCGGTGCCGTCTCCAACGAGCCAGCCGATGAGACAGACCTGGCGATTGCCTTGTCGTCGGGTGAGGAGTTGGAGGAACTTGCGCTTCGCGCCGGCGCGATCTACTGGGCCGGCAGTCTGGCCGCCGTCATTGATGGACGCCAAGCCGCTGCGTTGCAGGCAGCACTCGGCGCGGAAGTCTGCGCTTTCGCGGTCGCCAACCGCGATCTGGCCGGCCCAATGCAGCCGTTGGAGCCCCTGGATGACATTGATCGTCGTGTCCATGCCGACGGCCTGCGTTGCCTTGGCGCCTGGTGTCAGGCGATGCCGGGCGAAACGAGCATGCGGGTCCGCCTCAAGCTGATGCCGCATGCGCTTGTCGATCAGCCGACAGCCGAACCATTTGCCGAAGCTGGTCCGGCAATCGTTCGACGGGCGATGGGTTAGGCGATATGGTCGAACCGGACAAAGTGACCACTGCCGTGCCGAGGCGTCCCGTCGCCCGCATCCTGCGCGCTGCCGAGGCACGCGCCTGGCAGGATGGGCACGCTTTTCTCGACGAAGCCAGGCGTGATGCGCAGCAGTTGCGTGACGCCGCTCGGCGAGCCTATGCGGCCGAATATGCGCAGGGTTATGAAGATGGCAAGGCGCGAGGCGACGCGGATGCCGCGCGTTTGGTGAGCGAGACCGCGGTCAAGGTAGATCGCTATCTCGGTGGGCTGGAAGCCGAAATCATCACTCTGGCTCTCGATGTGGTCAGGCGCGTGCTGGGAGAATTCGACGCGAGCATGCTGGTCGCCAAGGCGGCCGCGCAGGCAGTCACTGAAATTCGCCGCGCCAAATATCTAAAAGTCCGACTTCATCCTGCTTCCGTTAACAGGGTTCGCGACGAACTGAACGCGGTCCTGCGCGAGAGTGACCTGGGCATGACGATCGAGATCGACGCCGATGATACGCTGGCGACGGACGCCTGCATCCTCTCGACCGACATTGCGGTCATCGACGCCAGCATCGAGGCACAGCTCAACGCCATTGCCGCTGCGATTACATCAAAGGCCAAGGCGGCGGCATGACAAGTCCCGCCAGCAAGCTCGAGAGCCGCCTCGCATCGATCGTTCCGAACCTGCGTTCCGGCCTGCGTGACGATGCCAGCCGACCCAGGAAAGGCCGTGTACGGCGGGTCACCGGCACGGTCATTCACGCGACGGTGGAGGAGGTTCGGATCGGCGAGATCTGCGAACTCGTCGATCCCAGGACCGGCACGGCGACCAAGGCGGAAGTCGTTGGGCTCATGGACGAGATGGCGATCCTTGTTCCGCTTGGCGATCTCACCGGCCTTTCAAGCCTCACCGAGGTCATTGCGACCGGAAAGACCCAAACGGTGCCCGTCGGGCCCGGCCTGCTTGGTCGGGTGATCAGCGCGTTCGGCGAGCCATTGGATGGCAAGCCGCTTTCGCCGGACGGCATTACCGGCAGCTATCCGGTCAATGCCTATCCGCCGTCGCCGCTGGAGCGCAGTTTGATTTCCGAGCCTATCCAGCTCGGAATCCGCGCCCTCGATGGGCTTCTCACCTGCGCGCGTGGGCAGCGCGTCGGCATCTTCGGCGAGCCTGGCGTCGGCAAGTCGATCCTGCTTTCGGATATCGTCAGCGGCACCGACGCAGATGTTGCCGTGGTCGCGCTTGTCGGCGAACGCGGACGTGAAGTGCGCGAATTCATCGAGCATCAGCTCGGGCCGGAAGGGCTGGCGCGGGCGATCATCGTCGTCGCGACGTCCGACCGGCCGGCGATCGAGCGCGTCAAGGCCGCTTATGTGGCAACCAGCATTGCCGAATATTTTCGCGACCAGGGCAAGCATGTGCTGCTGGCAATGGACAACATCACGCGGTTTGCCCGTGCGCAGCGCGAGATTGGCCTCGCTTCAGGCGAGCCGCCGACGCGTCGCGGTTTCCCGTCTTCGCTTTTTGCAGTTCTGCCCCGATTGCTCGAGCGCTCAGGGCCTGGCCGCGTCGGCTCCATTACAAGCCTCTACAGCGTTCTTCTGGAGGGCGATGGCACGCTGGACCCGGTTGCCGAAGAAATCCAGGCGCTTCTCGACGGCCACGTCTTTCTGTCGAACGAGCTTGCGCAGCGCAACCATTTCCCGGCCATCGATGTGCTGCGCAGCCGCAGTCGCCTCATGGACACGGTGGTGCCGGCCGAGCATCGGTCGGACGCCGGCCGCTTGCGGGAGCTGCTCGCCCGCTACGCCGACGTCGAATTGCTGCTGCGCGTCGGCGAATACGAAAAGGGCAGCGATGCGGTGGCGGACGAGGCGGTGGCGAAGATCGACGCCATCAACGCCTTCCTGCGACAGCCGTCCGCCACCCACGAGACAATCGAGCAGACACGCGAACGCATGCGGGGGATCGTCAATGAAAGATCGTGACACGATCGCACGATTGCGCGACCTCAGGCGCCACGGTGAACAGCGCGCAAACGAATTGGTCATAAGGCGATACGCCGCTGCGCAGCGGGCCGCCGGGGCGGTTCGGGAGGCGGCCGCCGCGGTCAACGAACACCTGCAGCACACAGCCGACGCTGAGGATGCAGCGTTCGCTTCGCTTGTCGGGCAACCGGTGAAGGCCGCCAGCCTTTACCGGCTTCAGGGACAGTTCGAGAACGCCGCCAGGCAAACCGAGCAGCTCCGGGAAAACGAGAAGATGGCCGGCGTCACCGAGCAACGACGCAAAACCGAGTTATCGGCTGCCCGCAACGATCATCGCGCCAGCATGAAGGCGGTGACGAAGCTGGACGGGTTGTTGCAGCATCTGACCAAACGCACTGCCCGCCGCAGCCTGGCGCTTGCCGAGCTTTCCGAGGAAGACGAGCGCGGTCCACTGCGCTTGCCCACAGAACGATAGTCCAATCCGTGATCGTGAATATGGAAGTGTGATGCCTCAGGCCTTGGCGTCGGCAAAAAAGAAAGCGCGCGCAGAACCGGCGAGACGCACACGCTCGAGCGTTGGCGAGCCGCTGGCATTGGAATCTGTTGCGGCTGGAGAGGTTGAGGCATTGAACGCCTTCTACCGTCGCCGTGCTCCCGCGCAGATCACGATTGCCGGGAAAACCATGGCGCTCGCCGCCGTCTGGCCGGCGCCGAACCCTGTGGACCAGCCAATATGCACGATTGCGTTCACTCTCGGAGACATGGCGGGCAAGTTGCGCCTGCCGTTATCTGTTGTCGAACGAGGTCTTGCCAAGGCTGACGCGCTGATCGACCTGAAACGACTGGCGCCCGCTCACGCCGCACTGCTGCTGGAGTCCGAATTCGAAAAGGATCTCGAATGGATCGAGAGCAAGCTGGGCGAGACGATCGCTATTACGTCGATCGAACAAGAAGACAGCGTTCTGGACCAAACCGCGTTGGCTTTCGCCCTGACCGGCAAGGACGAAACCATCGATTGCACCTTGCACACCGACAGCGTCGGTCTGGCGGTGCGGGCCGGGCGCTTTCTCGACGCGATCGGCAAAGCGAGGCCCCCGGTTCCTGCCGAATTCCCGTTGCCCGTCTGCCTTTGGCGTCATGCGCTTACAATCAGTCACGGTGATCTTGAAAGCCTGCAACCTGGCGATGTGGTGCTCTTCGATGACGAAGAGGAAGACGCGGCATTGGTCATTGCCGAGCGGCTTTATGCCCCGGCGGTGCTGACTGCCAGCGGGCCGCAACTGCTTGCAGCGCCGACTGCAATCGCTGGATCGAAATGGGAGTGGATCATGAACCAAGACACGCCGCCGCACGCCGGTCAGGCATTGGAGGAGGCAACTCTGGACGAGCTGCCGGTTGTGCTTGCCTTCGAACTCGGCCGCACGGCGATGCCTCTCGGCGAGGTAAGGCGGCTTGCGCCCGGTGCCATCGTTCCGCTCGCCAATGTGACGAAGGAGACGGTCGACATCATCGCCAATGGCAAACGCGTCGGCCGTGGCGAGATCGTGCGGATTGGGGAGAGCCTGGGCGTGCGGATCGCCCGCATGTTCGACAATGCTTGACAATTCGCCCAACCTGCTTGGGATCCTGATTGCCGTCGGCTTTGTCGGTCTGCTGCCGCTGGCAGTCGTCACCATGACCGGATTCCTGAAGATCTCGGTCGTGCTGTTCCTCATCCGCAACGCGCTCGGCGTCCAGCAGATGCCGCCCAATCTGGTGCTCTACGGCATAGCGCTCGTGCTCACGGTCTATGTCACGACGCCGTTGCTGAGCGAGATGTCGGGACGGCTTCAGGAAGGGCAGGTTCAGTTCCAGACGACCGACGACCTCGCCAGGGCGGCGCAACTGGTGAGGGAACCATTGCAGCAGCACCTGATCAAGTTCACCCAGCCGGAAGAGCGGCAGTTCTTTCTCGATGGGACGAACCGCCTGTGGCCGGAACAGGCACGACAAGATCTGAAGGACGACGATCTTTCGATACTTGTTCCTGCCTTTGTCGCGTCCGAGCTTACGCGGGCGTTTGAAATCGGCTTTCTGCTTTATCTTCCGTTCCTCATCATCGACATCGTCGTTGCCAACATCCTGATGACGCTCGGCATGATCATGGTCTCGCCGGTCCTCATTTCGGTCCCGCTGAAACTGTTCCTTTTCGTCGCCATAGATGGCTGGTCGCGGCTGATGCACGGCCTGATCCTGAGTTACGTCTGACGCCGCTGGGAGGTTTGCATGAGCAATGACTTCATCCTGGCGAAGGTCCAGGGCGCGCTCCTGACGGTGCTGTTCGCGTCGGGCCCGGCGATCATCGCGGCGCTGGTCGTTGGCATCCTGGTCGGGCTGGCCCAGGCGCTGACGCAAATTCAGGACCAGTCGCTACCGCAGACGATCAAGCTTGTCGTGATCCTGCTGGTCATCATCGTCTTCGGCCCGCTGCTTGGCCAGCAGATCGCCGAGCAGGCCTCGACGGCGCTGGACGAATTCCCCGTCGTCACGCGTTGAGGCGCGCGGATGCCGGTCGAACCCTTCTTCGCGTCGGTCAAGGAGCTACAGTTGTTTCTTTTGGCGGGAGCTTTCGCGCTCGCCCGCATGACCGGGTTCATGCTGCTGATGCCGCTCTTTTCGCGCGTGCCGCTGTCGGGCCTGCTGCGCAACGGCGTTGCCCTGGCGCTGGCGGTTCCGGTCTTTCCGATGATCGTCGACAGACTGACAAACACCGACATCGCGACGACGATGATCGTCGCCTACATGCTCAAGGAGGTCGTCGTCGGGGTAACGCTCGGGCTGGCGATGGGCATTCCGTTCTGGGCGGCCGAGGCTGCCGGCGATATCCTGGACCTGCAGCGCGGCTCGACGATGGGGACGCTGATCGATCCGATGATGACCCATGAGACGAGCGCCACCGGCACCTTGCTCGCCGTCATCATGGTCACGGTCTACCTGGCCGCCGGCGGCCTCGAGCTTTCCCTGACCAGCCTTTACGACAGCTATGGCCTGTGGCCGATCGACCAACTTCTGCCGGTGTTCAGCAAGGATGCAGCCGGCATCTTCCTCGATCTCTTGAACCGCATTCTGATGATGGCATTGACCCTGGTTTTCCCGCTCATCATCAGCATGCTGTTGTCCGACCTTGTGCTGGCCTTTTTGGCGCGCGCCTCGCCGCACCTCAATGTTTTTGCGCTTTCGCTGATCGTGAAGACGCTGGTGTTTAGCCTCGTCTTTGTCCTCTATTCTGCTTTCCTGCTCTTCTACATGGAGCGGGACCTTGGTTTTCTGCACGAGGCGGGCCGACAGATAGAAGCGATCGGCTGCCGCAGCTGTTAATGACAACCAAAAAGGTTTGCGCAGGCGTCGGTCGCAAGATGAAGCAATCGTTGGCCGGCCAATAAATACAATTTATCGTTGAGGAAAGATTCTGACAATTTGACAAGCAGCCGAGCCGCCAACGATCTTACGCCTCCCGACCTGTCTCTGAACCGGAAGCCATGGCTCGCCTGACCACTTCACCGATCTTCGAGGACCTGCGACTGGTCGATGCGGACAGGCTGCGCAGGCTTGTCAGAATGGGCGCCTATGAGGGGCATACAGGGGGGCTGGCGCACGGTAAGCTCCAGGCCAATGTTGTGATCGTGCCGCGCAGCTTTGCCTGCGATTTCCACCAGTACTGCATCCGCAACCCGAAACCCTGTCCATTGGTCGGCGTTAATCGCGCCGGCAGCCCATTGATCCCGGCGCTGGGCGACATCGACATCCGCACCGATGCCCCCCAGTACAACATCTATCATTTCGGCGAGCTGACCCGTCGCAGGACGGACATCATCGACCTGTGGCAGGATGATTTTGCCGCTTTCGCGCTCGGCAGTTCGCTGACCGTAGAAGCTGCACTTGCCGAAAAGAAACTGAGCCGCATCGGCTGCGGCAAGGCCTCACCCAAGTTCCGAACCAGGATCCAGACTTGCCGCGTCGGACCGTTTGGTGGCGAAATGGTCGTCTCGATGCGTCCGATAAGCCGTTGCGATGTCGACAGGGTTCGCGCTCTCACCGCACGCTTCCCGCATGCCCACGGCTCTCCCATCCATGTCGGAGATCCCACGGTCATCGGAATAGCCGATTTGATGGCTCCCGACTGGGGCGATGCGGTCAAAATCATCGACGGCGAGGTCCCTGTATTCTGGGCCAGCAGCATCACCGCACAGGATGCACTTGCTCGTGCCGAGCTGGCGACCTCGATCACGGTATCGCCGGGGCACATGCTGATCACCGATGTCGATGCACGAGCCGATGCGGGCGCTTTCAAGGTCTACTAGCAGTTCTTCATCACCGGTCAGCGTTGCAGTTGGCCCAACCTTATGCACTCGAGGCAGTGAAGCTCCCCGGCAAGTGCGCCCACTACGTGATAACCATTTGGTAACCTTCCGAACTGGAAAGTGAAAAAGTACTGGCTACTTTTGCCCTCGATAGATGTTAGGGCTGCTATCGAGCGAGACAAAGGAGAAAACACCGGGATGGCCACAGTTCTGAACGCCAAGGGCGTTCCACTTGCCTACAGCGGCTCCTCCGCAAGGTGGTATTCGGCGACGAATTCCGGCCCGACCCTTTATGGCAGCACATACAACGACTCGATGTATGGCGACGCTGCCGTCACCGTCACAATGCGTGGCGGCAAGGGCGACGACATCTATTATCTGTATGCCGCGAAAAACAAGGCGGTCGAGCTGTCCGGCGAGGGCGTGGACACCATCTCTACCTGGATGAGCTACAAGCTCCCCGCGAATTTCGAGAACCTGACGGTCACCGGCGACAAACGCTATGCTTTCGGAAACGAGCTGAACAACATCGTTACCGGCGGCTCCGGCCAACAGACGCTCGACGGCTTGCAGGGCGATGACGTGCTCAAGGGCGGATCCGGGGCGGACATTTTCGTCGTCAACCCCGGCAACGGCAGTGACCTGATCCTGGACCTTGGCGCGACGGATACGGTTCGCGTCGGGAGCTACGGCTTCACCTCTTTCGAAGAGGTGCGCGCCAACATGGTCCAGTCGGGAGCCAACGTCCGCCTAAATCTGTCCGACGGCGAGTTTCTCGTCTTCGCCAACAAGACCATCGGCGATTTCACTGCAAGCCAGTTCAAGCTGGCCGTGGACAGGTCGGCCCTGGAACTGACCTTTTCGGACGAGTTCGATACGTTGGACCTGTGGAACGGCTCGAGCGGCACCTGGGATTCGAATTACTGGTGGGGGGCCGAGAACGGCAGCACGCTCACGAGCAACAATGATCTTCAATGGTACATCGATACCGACTACGCCCCGACACGCTCCGTCAATCCGTTCAGCATCGAGGACGGCGTTCTCACCATTACCGCCGCCCGGGCTCCTGAAGCGATCCGTCCCTACATAAATAACTACGAATACACGTCAGGGTTGCTGACGACCTACGAATCCTTCGCGCAGACCTACGGCTATTTTGAAATTCGCGCCGACATGCCCGAAACACAAGGGGCATGGCCGGCCTTCTGGCTTCTCCCGGCGGACGGCTCCTGGCCACCGGAACTGGACGTCATCGAGATGTTCGGTAAAGATCCAAACAAGCTCATCCTGACAGGCCACTCGAACGCGACGGGAACGCATACAACAGTAGGCACGACGGCCTATGCCGCGGATACCGAAGGGTTCCACACGTATGGCGTGCTTTGGACAGAAGACGAACTCGTCTGGTATTTCGACGACGTCGAAGTCGCTCGTGCCGCAACGCCTGCCGACATGCATGACCCGATGTATATGCTGGTGAATATGGGGATTGGTGGCCAGGCGGGAGAGCCCGCCGACGAGCTTGCGACGCCTGCCGAAATGCAGATCGACTACATCCATGCCTATGCGTTGCAAGACTGGGTTATCTGACATTTGACAGATGGACTCGGCACCGACACGTTCGTCATCATTTCGGGCGCGGCCATTGCCGCCTGAGACCGAACTGGAACTGATGTGAAGCCGACGTCGCATCCCATTCCACCCGAGCCGCCGCGAACGACACTCGCGGCGGTTTTGGCTTCCTTCCGGCGAGCGTTGGGCGGAATTGCGTTGATGAGCGGCGTCGTCAATGTCCTGGCGCTGACCGGCTCGTTCTTCATGCTGCAGGTCTATGATCGTGTCATACCCGGCCGCAGCGTGCCGACGCTCGTCGGGCTCGCCGTGTTTGCCGGCACACTTTTCGTTTTTCAGGGCGTTCTCGAACTCATCCGGTCGCGTTTGCTGGTGCGCATCGGGATGGCGCTGGACGCGCGCTTGAGCGGACAGGTCTATGCCGCCCTCATGCGTCTGCCGCTGCGAACCAAGCTCGCAGGCGACGGCCTTCAATCGTTGCGCGACCTTGACCAGGTGCGATCGTTCATGTCGAGCGCCGGCCCGACCGCGCTTTTCGACCTGCCGTGGATGCCGCTCTACCTGGCAATCTGCTTCCTGTTCCATTTCTGGATCGGCATGACGGCGCTGGCCGGCGTGGTCATTCTGTTCAGCCTGGCATTGCTTGCCGAAATTCGCACGAGAGAGCCCGCCAGAAAGGCAAACAGTCAAGCGGCAGCGCGCAATACACTTGCCGAAGCGACACGTCGCAATGCCGAGGTTCTGCAGGCCATGGGCTTTGGCTCGCGCATCGCCGAGCGCTGGTCAGGGATCAATGCCGGCTATCTCGACACCAATGCAACGGCCAGCGACCTTGCCGGGACGCTCGCAACGATCGCGAAGATCCTGCGCATGATGCTGCAATCGGGCATCCTGGCGATCGGCGCTTATCTGGTCATCCATCAGGAAGCGACCGGCGGCATCATGATCGCCAGTTCGATCATGATGAGCCGGGCGCTCGCACCGATCGAACTGGCTATCGCCCACTGGAAGGGCTTCGTCACCGCCCGCCAGGCCTGGGCCCGCTTGACCCAGCTTTTGGTCCTGCTTCCCGAAACTGCGACAAGTGTCTCGCTGCCTGCTCCGAGATCTGCTCTTTCGGTCGAAAGTATCAGTGTCGCACCGCCGGGTGAGCGCCGGATGGTCGTGCAGGACGCCACCTTTGCACTGGGACAGGGCGTCGGCCTCGGCATCGTCGGGCCGAGCGCTTCGGGCAAGTCATCGCTCGTGCGCGCGATTGCCGGCATATGGCTCCCGGTTCGCGGCACCGTCAGGCTGGATGGCGCAACACTCGACCAATGGTCGCCGGAAGAACTGGGCAAGCATGTCGGCTATCTGCCGCAGGATGTGCAACTGTTCGACGGCACCATTGCCGAGAACATCGCGCGCTTCGAGCCGCAAGCGCCTTCCGACAAGATATTGGCGGCTGCGCGCGCGGCCGGCGTTCATGAACTCGTCATCCACCTGGCGGAAGGCTACGAGACACGCATCGGCGAGGCCGGTTCGGCGCTTTCGGCTGGCCAGAGGCAGCGGGTGGCGCTTGCCCGGGCTCTCTACGGTGACCCGTTTCTGGTTGTTCTCGACGAGCCTAACTCCAACCTCGACGCGGAAGGCGAGGCCGCGTTGACGGTGGCGATTCAAGCTGTTCGCGCGCGAGGCGGTATTGCCATCGTGGTCGCACATCGGCCCAGCGCGCTGGCCAGCCTGGATCAGGTTCTTGTGATGGCGAACGGCCGTATTCAGGCCTTTGGCCCGAAGAATGAGATCTTGAACAAGATAACCCGCCCAGCGGGCGTTCCCTTGAAGGTCGTTTCCGGACTTGAAGAGACGGCATCCTGATGGCGCAACGCACGATATTCGCAGCCGATCGCACCATTCGACGCTATCTGCTTGGCGGTGTCGCAACCTGCATCCTGCTGGTTGGCGGGGCGGGGAGCTTGGCCGCCGTCACCGAGATTTCCGGAGCCGTCATCGCTTCGGGAAAGCTGGTTGTCGATTCCAGCGTCAAGAAGGTGCAGCATCCGACGGGTGGCGTTGTCGGTCAAATCTTCGTCCGGGAAGGCGATGCCGTGCAATCGGGCAAGGTCTTGATCCGCCTCGATGAGACCATCACCCGGGCCAATTTGGCGATCGTCTCGAAGAGCCTGGACGAATTCGAGGCGCGGCTGGCTCGCCTTGAGGCCGAGCGCGACGGCAAGGCAAGCATCGTCTTTCCAGCTTCGCTTGTGTCACGCCAGGATGCCCCCGAGATTGGTCGAGCGATGGCCGGCGAGCAATCTCTGTTCGAATTTCGCCGACAGGCACGCGCCGGTCAGAAGGCTCAGTTGCAGGAGCGCATTGCGCAGCTTGCCGAAGAGGTTTCCGGCTTGACCGAGCAAAGAGATGCCAAGAGCCAGGAAATCAAGTTGATCGGCTTTGAACTCGAAGGCATGCGCAGACTTTGGCAACGCAAGCTGGTTTCGATCGATCGTATTACTGCGCTTGAACGCGATGCCGTGCGGCTTAAAGGCGAGCACGGGCAACTGACTGCGGCCATAGCGCAATCGAAGGGTCGTACCTCCGAAATCCGTTTGCAGATCATCCAGATCGACCAGGATTTGCGCAGCGAAGTGGCAAGCGAACTGCGAGACGTCCAGGCAAAGATCTCCGAGTCCGTCGAGCGCAAGGTTTCGGCCGAAGATCAGCTCAAACGCATCGACATACGCAGTCCGCAGAACGGTGTCGTTCATCAGCTCGGCGTGCACACGGTCGGTGGCGTTATATCTCCAGGCGAGCTCATCATGCTGATTGTCCCGGTGACGGACGACCTGACCGTCGAGGCGCGTGTGGCTCCGCAAGACATCGATCAGTTGACGCCAGGGCAAGGCGCGACCCTGCGGCTGTCTGCATTCAATCAGCAAACGACGCCGGAACTGAATGGTGCCGTCAGCAAGATTTCCGCCGACCTCAATGTCGATGAGAAAACCGGCACCGGCTTTTACACCGTGCATGTTGCTTTACCGCGCACAGAGCTTGGCCGGCTCAAGGGCGTGGCCCTGGCGCCAGGCATGCCTGTCGAGGTGTTCTTTTCGACCGGCAACCGCACCATGCTGTCCTATCTCGTAAAACCTTTGGCGGATCAGATCCAGCGAGCTTTCAGGGAGCAGTAGGCCCTCTCTGCGAGCCGACGAGCTGAATTCCGGAACAAGGATGCGATTTTGCCGTTTCGCCTGAAACCGGAAGCGATCCCACATGTCCGAGTTGACGAATGAAGAGATCGAGGGTCGGCTCAATGCCCAGCGAGAGACTCTGGCGCTGGTCGTCGCGCTGCTTGCCGGCCCCGACAAGTCAGAGCGAATATGGGCCGAACTGGAAGCCCGCTTTCAATTCCAGAACAATCAGGAAGACCCCGGCGCCGTGCCAAGCCGTGCATTCGCCATTGAGAGCGCGATGATGCGGGAATTCAAGCTGATCTTCGAGGAAGCGCGAGCACGCAAGGCGGAATGGAATGCCGACAAGCCATCCACAAGCGCCGCCAGTTCCTGACGGGGACTGCCGCCCGGCCTGCAGCATCTCTCACGCTGGGGATTAGCTACAGCCACCACGCCTTCGTCATCCCAGGGCGGAGCAGGAGCGAAGCGACGTCGCGTAGACCCTGGGATCCATATGTGGACGGCGCCTTGCCTGCAACGGTCGTTCTAGGGTGTTTTCGATCGCTTGCGTCCAT